>NZ_VKHT01000170.1 GCF_014141535.1 Streptomyces alkaliphilus
GGTGATTGAGGGCGCGGATGGCCTCGGTGATGACCGCGACCACGGCCGGGGCCAGGTCGGGGTCATCGGCGAGGATGTCCAAGCCGGCATCCAGCCGGGCCGCCCGCTCGCTCGGGCTCTCGCCCTCCACGCCCAACCACAGGTCCGGGTCTGTGCCAAGGGACAGCTCGAGGTAGTCGTGGTGGTCGCGCACCTCGTGCCGACCGATGAAGCTCTTCACAGCAGGTCTCTCCTGTCGGACACACCACACGGCGCCCCACCCCGGATCGGGGTGGGGCGCCACGTGGTGGGCTGGATGGTCGGACGGGGTCAGCGGCGGTTGCCCTTGAGCTGGGCGTCGCGGCGGGACTGGGCGTTGCGCTCGGCGACCTTGCGCCGCAACTCCTCGCGCCGCTGCTCCTCGCGCTCCTTGTCGGTCAGCGCGGTGGTGGCGAGTGCGATGATGAAGGCGTTCACAGGGGTTCCTTCCAGATGGTTCCTGTGGCGCGCGCCCCCGAAGTAGCCGCTTCGGGGGCGCACCTGGTGGTGACCGATCGGTTCGAGCGGTCACGACCGCCCGGCAGGACCGGAGCCGCGGGCGTCGCGGTCCGGAGGGCTGCCGGGGATCGAGTGCGCTCGACGGACCGGGCCCCTGGCCACCGGCTATCCCGGCTTCACGGCAAGGGGCGGGACACACGGGGCATGGGGCGCGGCGCCGGTCCGGCGCACCGCACCCGCCCCGGGTCTTCGACGAATCACGGGCCTTCCTCTCCTCGTTCGGGCAGGGATCTCGCACTGCAAGGGGGACTCGTGGTCCCCACACTCCGGCCGTTGCTCGCGGTCACCGGGCCACCTCGCCAGTCGGGCCGAAGCCCTGTTCACCTGGCCTTTGGCGGGATTGCAGCGTCCCCGCCCTCAGCACCCGGAAGGCAGCCCAAAGAAGGCCCATCCGGGGCCCCACCTCGCTCTCGCTCGGTGCGACGCGATGAACGTAGCCAACCTTCCTAGGAAGGTCAACCAGGCTAGGAATCCTGTGCTTCCTGGGGTTGGTGGGGAGGTGGCCTACGATGAAGGAATGAGCCTTGACCCCGATGACACGCGACCGGCTTTCCAGCAGGTCAGCAGCGCCTTGCGTGCCGAGATCCTCACGGGCAAGTACGCGGCCGGCGACCAGCTGCCGTCCGGCCCCGAGCTGATGCGGCGCTACCAGGTTGCGAAGGCGACCGTGGCGAGGGCGCTCGACGTCCTGCGGGACGACGGGCTGATCGTGACCAAGAAGGGCAAGGGAAGCTTCGTCCGGCAACGGACGGAGCGACCGGTGGGTCTCCGACCGCACCTTGAATCCGCCTTCGAAGAGGAGGCGGTGAGAATCGACTTCACCGGTTTCTCCAGCGAAACCCTGCACAACGCCATGCAAGAACCGCTGGACAAGGTGCGTTCGGGACGGCTCACCCCGCAGTCCATCTCGGTCCGGCTACTCCTGCCGGACACGAGCGTGAACATGGCGGTCCCGGTGCTCGCCGATGGCTTGAAGGACGATCCGGCGCTCCGTCACAGGGCCGGTCAGCTCGCGGTCAACTATGCCGGGGGGATCAAGCACGGAGTGGAGATGCTGGCCGAACTGGGCCTTGTCCAGTCGGCGAAGGTGGAGATCCGCTTCTTCCGGGCCTCGGCCCTGTTCAAGCTGTATCTCCTCAACGGAACCGAGGCGTTCTTCGGCTACTACCCGTTGCGTCAGCGGAAGATGGTGGTGGACGGGGAAGAGCGGGACTTCTTCGACATCACCGGAAAAGACACGACCCTCTTCCACCACTCGGCCGGACCGGACGACTCCTCGCTCGGATCGCAGTACGTGCAGCAGTCGCAGCGATGGTTCGACAGCACGTGGGGCAGCATCGCCTTCCGGCGGGAGGACGCATGAAGCCGCAGCAGGAACTTTCCGAGCTTCTGAGTGGGGTCCGGACTCTGCTGGTGGACTTCGACGGTCCGTTCTGCTCGGTGTTCGCCGGCCTGAGCGCCGGTGAAGTGGCGGAACGGATGCGCCGGCAGCTCGTCGATGCCGGTCATGACGTTCGGTCCGACTGGAAGGCGGAGCACGACCCTCTCGCGCTGTTGCGTCGGATCGCCGATGAAGCGCCGGGCAGCGTCCCCGACGCAGACCGGATTCTGGCCGCTCTGGAGACCGAAGCAGCAAGGCTCGCACGCCCCAACCCCGAGATGAGTGCCGTCCTCGATGCCGCGGTTCACGCCAGCCGGGACGTCATCGTGGTCAGCAACAACGCGGGCAGCGCCATCCGGTGCTATTTGGAGAACCACAGGCTCACGCACCAGGTGCCCAAGGTGGTAGGCCGGCGCTCGGGCGAACCGGAGAGCATGAAGCCGAGTCCCCGCTTGCTGCTGGATGCTATGGAGTCCGGGCGGGATGCCTCCGAGTACGTCTTCATCGGTGACGCGGTACGTGACGTCGAGGCCGGGCACGCGGCCGGAGTGCACACCATCGGCTACGCCAACAAGCAGCGCAAGGAACAAGCTCTTGCAGACGCCGGGGCCGTGGTAGTGATGACTTCGCTCTTCCCCATCGCGGAGGCCCTTGCAACCTCAACTTTGAGAATTTGACCGCATACCGCGAGTCAGCCTCTTAATGACTGGCTCGATGATTCCGTTTCCCCCTTTGATGCGGGTTGCTGAAGTATCCAGTGGCACGTGCATTAGCCGAGACCGAAGGGGACGCGAGCGAGAACGAGACCTCGAACCTCGATAGCTCCCCATTCGGTAATGAGTCGCTTCCCTATCGCATGGAAACTGGCACCGGTGGTGAATGTGTCGTCAACGAGCAATACCCGCTTGCCCTCTACGCTCTGACACAAGCGCAATGCTGCAGCGTGCTGACGGGCGGCTTCCATCTTCATTGACCAGGTCTTTCCTCTGCCAGCTGACTTCTCCGTCTCATGGTTTTTAACTAGAACGGGACTTTTGGGGTTGGTAATGGGCCAGCGTCCAGCACCATCTTCGACGTACGCGGCCTCCATCATGATCTCGATATGGCGCACGGGCGTGCGTTTCTTGGCGGTTGGGTTACCTAATATGAGGTCGATGTCCTGAACTTCGTCCTCATGCGCGTTAAGCCAGCCAACGATCAGGCGACCGAATATTAGTCCCCAGCCAGCGTGGCCGTCATACTTGAATCGTTTAATCTTCTGCTCAAGAGAGCCAGCGAACATCGCAATGGCGTCAACGCGCGTGAAGTATCTCTGCTGCGGAGTCCATCGGCAGATTGCATTTCGGCACTCGTCACTCGGGGCGCTGAGGGATTGGCTACACAAGGCGCAGTGGTATTCGGCAAGAGGGTTCAGTGTTTCCTGGGCACATTCTGCGCAGACGCCGGGAGAGCCTATGCGAAGGTAGGCGCAGGTTCGGCATTGAGGGAAGCCCAGCGGCTGAGGAAGGTCTGCAGCGTATGTCACAGACCCGCCAGTGTAAGTTGAAGCCGCTGCTGCCCTGCCTGCTGTACTCGTGTTGCTTCGCCCATAAGCTCCAGCACATCAGTCAGTTCTGTCACCTCGACGGCTCTGCGTTCGGCAATCATCTTCGCAGCCCAGGGCTCTTTCGTGGCTAGGGAGCGCAGTAGGAAAACGCGCTTACCGTGTTCATGCGCGATTCGTGCTTGCATCTTTGCGCCAGAGGTGGAAGACGCTTCGATGACGATGCTGCCCATAGTTGAGCCCGATGTGACGACATTCCGGCGGGGAAATGTCCAGGTTGCAGCTGAGGAAGTTGGCCAGAACTGGGATAGCAAAGCTCCGCCGTGATCAAGGATGCGTGCGGCGAGCGGCCTGTTCTGCGCGGGGTAGATTTTAGATGCGATGCCAGTTCCCATGACAGCTACAGTGCGCCCACCTGCCTCCACTGTCGAGGTGTGTGCAGCGGTATCGATGCCTTTAGCGAGACCGCTGAAGACTACGACTTCATGCTCTACAAGGCCCCGTGCCATCCGGGCTGCACGCTGCAACCCCTCCTCACTGGCATTGCGAGTACCTACGACCGCAGCCGAGCGAGCGTCCCGCTCCTCCAGGCTACCGAGGTAGAACAAGAATGGCGGAAGGTTCGGGATAACCCGCAGATTTGCCGGATATTCCGCATCCAGAACCGTGACCAATCGTGCGTCTGCACGATCGGCAGCGTTGCATTCGGCTTCGACGCGCGCGCGAGCATCATCCAAATAAGTCAGGGCTTGACGCAAAAGTGGCTGGTTGCGTCGAGCGATAGTGGAGTCCTCGGGCAGATCCCCGCCGAGCACGATGTCCAGTGCTTCGCGGGACTGGCAGGTCCGTGCGAGCAGGCTCCAGTCGATGGACTTGCTGTCCGCTCGCAGTGCGCAGAGGGCGAGCAGGTCGCTCTGCTCGCGTGTCATCTTGATCACAATGCATCCTTCTACTCGTCGGCCCTAATGTTCGAAGGTTGTTGCGGTCGTACGAGGGGCCGGTTCCATCATGGCGCACGCCCTTCCCCTTGTGCAGAGGGAACGCGTCGCGCTTTGGTATGACTGATGTGACGGCTGAGCGACGGGCAGGACCGATCGCCGAGTGCGTGGGCGCGCTCACACAGTGACTTCGTCCCTACCTGCTGAGCAGAGGTGTCTAGAGGGCTTGGCCCCGGCGTGCCCCGAGTGACCCGAAGATAAGAAGCTGCAGGTCACAAGGAGTAGACGGAACCCGCTGTAAAGGGGACGGCTCCTAGCCGTTCCGTGGCCATCGGTGCGGAGGCATACGCTGCGGTGCGTGGATGATCTCTTGGGGGGCCTGTGAGTGACCGAGCGTACGAGGATGCCTGTCGTGCCTGGCGATCTTCGCTGGTGACTCTGCTGGGGGATGCCTCACTGCTGGCACGGTGGCAGGAGCGCCGGTACCAGTTCGCTCACCGAGTGGGAGCCCTGCTGACCGAGATCCACGGCGATAGCTCTGCCACTGTGGGACCGGTGCTCTACGGAGTGTTCGCGTCAGGCGCGGGGCTTTGCTACGTAGGACAAACGCAGGAGGCCGAACGTCGCCTGCGCGACCTTCCAGTAGGCGAGAGCCATCACCTGGCCAACACTGTGCCACCCGAGGTCTGGGAGAGGGTGGTAGTGATCCGCTGGCCGCTGCTGCTCTCCGAAGCGCCACGGTCCGAACAGATGGAGGTCGAGGCCATGGGCTCCGCGGTCTGCGGACTCGCGCTGGAGCACGCGCTTCAACTGGCAACGGCCCCTCCATTGAACAGCCGCCGGCGACGTACTTCCGGTGATTGGCAGCCTCGTGACCTTGCGCGTAGCCGCTCCCGCGGTGCCGTTCACTCGCAGCGGATACCGCAACTCAGTCGACTGACCCTTGCTGCCTGGAACACCCTCTCAGTGACGGAGGCCCCGAAGGGGGCAGCGGTAGTTGCCACTGGAGTCGGCCGAGTGGTGTTCCCGTCGGTACTGCACGAACTACCTGGCAGTGGGGCAGGAGTGGGACGCGTGAGCCCTGGCCGGGACAAAGCGCAGATGGAAAGGCCACCCTCGCGCGGCCTGTAAATCTGCCGGCTCAGCCTTCCCAGGTTCGAATCCTGGCGCCGCCACCGGAACGAGGACAGCCCCTCACCAGCGGAAACGCGGGTGAGGGGCTGTTTCGTGCGGCCGGTTGACCGGGCAGCGAGAATGCGGCTTGTGTCCCGGTCCGTCCCGCCCCGACCCGCGTGATGACCGGCGGGTGTGGACAGGAATCGGCGCCTGGTCCCACTGGCGCAGCGTCTCCTCGATCCGCTCGTTGGCCCGGGGCGGTGCCCCGGGAGCCGCGGCTGGGACTCACCTTTTCGGAGCGGTGGGGAGGGCTCCATCCTTCCCTCCGTCTCCACGGGGTCAGGACGGCGGGGTATCGGTGCGGGTGACGGGGATCCAGATCTCGGCGTCGGCCCGCGCCCCGTCCTCCGACAACTCCACCCGCAGAAGTTCCGGCCCCGGCACACTGCGGTAGGGGTTGGAGGGGAACCAGCGGGTGAAGACGTCCCGCCAGGTGTACTGCAGGGTCAGCGGGAACGGGCCCGAACTCTCGAAGACCGCCCACGTCCCGGCCGCCACCGGCAGCACGTCCATGTCCGCCGGTGGCTCGGCGCCGGTCGCCGCCGCCTGGTGGTAGTCCAACTCCGTGCCCTCCGTACGGTCCTCGGAGAGCAGCACGGAGCCGGAGATCACCCCGCGCGGCTCCCGGTCCGACAGCGCCTCGATCCGTTGGTGGGTCTCCTGCCCGAGGCCGCGCACGAACTCCGCGATGGCCGGGTTCACCCCCTCGTGCACCAGCGGCACCCGGGCCCTCCGGCCGACCAGCGAGAACGCCGGCTTCTCCACGACGCGGTAGCGCATCCCGTCACTCCCTTCGACAACCAGGTGGAAGGCCATCCGGGGCTGGAAGCGCAGGGACGCCCCCGCGCGCCGCGCCTCGGCCGGACCGACGCCGTGCACCGCCCGGAACGCCCGGGCGAACGCCTCGCCGGAGCCGTAGCCGTGCCGCACGGCGACCTCCAGCAGGGTCCGCTTCCCGGCCGTCACCTCCGCCGCCGCGAGGGTGAGGCGCCGGCGCCGGATGTACTCCGACAGCGGCATCCCCGCGAGCGCGGAGAACAGGCGTCGGAAGTGGTACTCCGAGGTCATCGCGATCCGCGCGAGGTCGGCGACGTCGATCGGCGCGCCGGCATCGGCGGAGAGGCGCTCCTCGATGTGGTCCATGGCCCGGTTGAGGTGCTCCGGCACCGGATCTCCTTCCCTCGACGCCTTCCACTCTGGAACGCCGACCGGGGGCGGGGCCCGACAGTTCCTGCCCGTTCCGGTCGGGTGGGCGGGACACGGTGAAGGG
>NZ_VKHT01001700.1 GCF_014141535.1 Streptomyces alkaliphilus
GCCCCGGGATCGTCTAATGGGGGATGTGGAGCACGCTCGCAGTGGTCTCGGGACGGTGGTCGGCGCATGACCGACCGGGTCGAACCGTGGGGAGCCGGCTCGGCGGACCGTGGGGAACCCGCCGAGCTGATGCTCGACGCCGCGGGAGAGATCCTGAACTGCACCCGGAGTGCCGCACGGTTGCTGGGCGGTGGCGCGGAGGAACTCCGGGGGCACCCGGTGGGTGACTTCTTCGCCCCGCCCTCGACCTGGGTGTGGCTGTCCTCGGACGTCTCGCCCCTGGAGCACAGGAGCCTCAGGGTGGTGTTGCGCCGACTGGGTGGGGACACGGTGGCGGCGGAGGTGGACCTCTCCGAACTGCCGGAGGGGTCCCCGATCCGGTTCGTGGTGCGGTTGTCCATCGTTCCGGGCACCTCGGAGGCCGGCCCCCGGCCCCCGGAGCGTCGCCTCCCTGTCTCTTATACACGTCGTATCGTCGCTGGCGGGGAATCCGGCTA
>NZ_VKHT01001701.1 GCF_014141535.1 Streptomyces alkaliphilus
GCGGGCCGGGGGCTCCTCGCCCCCGGCGGCCCCGGTGGCCTCCGCGGGCGGGGCGAGCAGGGCCACCGCCTGCGGGTGACCGGCCTCGGCCGCCGCCACCATCCGGCGCGCCCCCTCCTCCCGTTCGCCGCGCAGCAGGTGGTGCACGGCCAACGCGAGCAGGGCCTGCGGATCGCCGCCATCGGCTGCGGGCCGCAACAGGTCGGGGACGGCGGGGTCGTCCCGGCCGGCCATCTGCAGCAGCATCCCCAGAGCGGTCGCCGCCCGTTCGTCACCCAGTTCCACCGCGCGGCGCAGCCAGCGCTCACCGGCGTCGAGGTCCCCCTCGGCGCCCAACATGATGCCGAAGGAACGGATCATCGCCGGGTCCCGGCTCCCGGCGAGGGCGGCCTCGAACCGGTCCCGGCCCACCACCTCGATCAGCCGCTCCACCGGACGGGGGAGCGCGAGGGGGGCCCCGCCGTCGGCTCCCGCCCCGAACCCCGCGCCGGCGTCC
>NZ_VKHT01001702.1 GCF_014141535.1 Streptomyces alkaliphilus
GGCCAGCTCGGCCCCCGCCCCGGGACGCAGGGGGTGGCGCAGGGCCACGGTCCCCGCCGCGGGGCGGTCGTCCGGGCTGTCCTGCTCCAGGACGGTCATCAGGCTGCGGTGGAAGTGCTCGCGGAACCCCTCCGGGGTCGTGGTGTCCCGTTCCTCGGCCAGGAAGGGTTCCAGCGCCCGTTCGGCCTCGTGAACCCCTTCCTGCACCGACATGTGTTCGGCGATCCGGTCGGCGGGAACCCCGTCGTGGTGGATGACCCGCACCAACACGTCGTCGCGGACGAAGACCCCGGTGCCCAGGAGCATGCCGAGGGTCTCCCCGTCGGCGTCCCTGATCACCGGCGAGTCCACGCGCCGGAAGGTGTGCGGGGAGAAGATCTCGCCCAGTCGGTCCTCGTGACCGGGGCGGACCCGATAGGTGATGGCGTCCAGTGGCATGTGTCCTCCTGAGGTGGCGCTCCGACGCGGAAGCGCGGTGGGGTGTCGGGTAGGGGG
>NZ_VKHT01001703.1 GCF_014141535.1 Streptomyces alkaliphilus
TCAGATGTTTATCCGAGACAGGGCCGCATGCCGTCACACCCTTCCGCCGGGGAGGCGGCGAGGGCCGTTCGACCCCGGGCCGAAAGACGGCATTCTTTCGTGAAGAACGTGAAGAAAACAAGAAAGCGAGAGGCTTTTTTCACGCTTTTCTACCTTTTTGCTGTTTTTGGATAGGCAGAGACCGCCCGAGTGCCCGAAATGACCTTCGGATCGGACTCCCCATTCGGCGTGTCGGGGGCTTACCTTATGTCGCATGACCTCCCCGCACCCGCCTCACACCGGCGGCCCGCCCCACGGGTCCCCGATGTACGCGACGCACCCGTCGCCGCCCGTCCCGCCGGGCCATCACCAGCCGGCACCTCCCGCCCAGTCCGGCACCGCCAACGGTCATCACACCAACTTTTCGCAAGGGTCCGGTCATACGGGGGCACCCACGCACTTCACCGCCTCCGCTCCGACCCCCGGCGCCTGGGGTTCTCCCGGTGGGTGGGGC
>NZ_VKHT01001704.1 GCF_014141535.1 Streptomyces alkaliphilus
CGGTGGGGGATCCGGGGTCGCTCATCCGGTCACCTCCGGCAGCACCCGCTCGCCGAAGGTCTCCACGAAGCCGACCTGGTCCGCCCCCACCTGGTGCAGCATCACCCGGTCGAAGCCCTCGGCCGCCTCGACCAGCCACGCGGCGTGTTCGCCGGGGTCGGCGGAGGAGTGGACGTACTCGGCCACCTGGTCGCGACCGACGAACCGGGCGGCCTGCTCGAAGTGCTCCGGCTGGGCGATCTCCCAGGCCACGTCGCTGCCCAGGACCGCCTCCCGCCACTGGTCGTGGGCCACCGCCAGGGCACGGTCGGGGTCGGGGTCCCAGGACAGGTGCACCTGGAGGACCGCGGGTCCGCGCCCGCCGGCCTCGCGGTATGCGGCCAGCGTCTCGCGCTGGGCGTGGCCGGGCTGGTTGATGGTGATCAGTCCGTCGGCCCAGCGGGCGGAACGGGTCGCGGTGGCGGGGGTCACCGCGGCGGTGTACAGCTC
>NZ_VKHT01001705.1 GCF_014141535.1 Streptomyces alkaliphilus
GTCGGCAGCGTCACATGGGCATAAGAGACAGCGCCCGCCAACCCCAGCACCGGGGCGCCGCGCACCGCCAGCGACCGGATCGCGGCCACCAGCGCGGGCACGTCCCGGCACACCAGATCGCGCTCCTCCGCCGGCAACCGGGTCTGGTCCAGCACCACCACCGCCGGGCCGTCGGACCCACCACCCCGCTCCCCGGAGGTGTCGAGCCACCGCAGGGCGGGGGAGGAACCCGTCGCGGCCCCCCCGTCGGCGGGCAGGGCCCCGCCTGCCGTCATCCGCTCCGTCATCCGCCCAGTCTGCCCGGCGGAAACGACACCGCGGGCCACGGGACCGGTATCCGCCGCCCCGTGGGACGGGACCACATGGCACGATGGGCGCCAGGATGCGGTGAAGGAGCGATGATGAGCGACCGTTGGACCTCCCCCGGAGCGTCCGGATCGGGGGACGATCCGCACGGCGAGGGGCCGGACCGGGGCCCGAACCTCCAC
>NZ_VKHT01001706.1 GCF_014141535.1 Streptomyces alkaliphilus
GCCCCCGCCCGGGCCCCGGAGGCGCTCCCGTCCGCAGGCGACCCCGGGGACACCGGCGGTGATCCGGCCGAGTGGGAGACCGTCGTCGAACTCCCGCTGCGCGACGCCGCCGCGACCGACCTGGCCGACCGCCTGCTGGCGGCCGTGGACGACACCCTGCTGCTCGGCCTGCCCGGCCTGACCGAGATCGTCATCGAACGTCCGGCCGGCCGGCGCCGGTTGACCCGTGCCGTCGACCCGGACGATCCCGCCGTCGTGGTGATCCGGGACGAGGACCGGACCACCGCCTGGCGCACCGCCTCGGCCGCCGGTGAGGCCGGCCCCGAACTGCTCGCCGACCGTCCCCTGGAGGAGCGCGAGCGCCCCCACTGGTCGGTGACCTGGGCCGTCCCGGTCGGCGCCGACGGCTCACCGGCCGCGCCGACCGGCCCGCGGGTCGTGCACGCCCCCACCCCCACCGACGAGCCGCTGGGCGTTCCCGGTGTGC
>NZ_VKHT01001707.1 GCF_014141535.1 Streptomyces alkaliphilus
GGTGGGCACCGCGATCGCCGCCACCCTGGCCCGAGCCGGGATCGGCGGGGTGGAGGTGGTGGACGGCGGAACCGTCGATCCCCGGGACGTCTCGGCCGCCGGCTTCGCACCCGAGCACGTCGGCCGCCGGCGGAACGCCGCCGCCGATTCCCTGGTCCGTCGGCTGCGTCCATGGCCTCGGGGCGGGGAGCGCTCCGGTCGCCCGCGGCGCGGTTCGGGGCCGGCCGGACCGGAGCTGGTGATCATCGCGCCGCGTGACGGCATCTCCGCCTACGCGCCCTCCCCCGAGGCCGTGGAGCCCCTGATGGAGGCCGGGATCCCCCACCTGTACGCGGGGGTGGTGGAGGCCACCGGTTTCGTCGGACCGCTGGTGATGCCCGGCCGCACTCCCTGTGCCGGGTGCCTGATGCTCGAACGGGAGCGGCGGGAGTCGGGGTGGCCGCTGTTGGTCGGGCAGTGGCGGCAGGGGCGCCGCGGGGCCGGGAG
>NZ_VKHT01001708.1 GCF_014141535.1 Streptomyces alkaliphilus
GACCGGGACCGCCCCGACACCGGGGGAGGAGCTGCGCCTGCGCCTGCCCCACCGCGGCCCCCTCGCCGTCCGCGAACTCCTCGACTTCCTCACCCGGCGCGCCGTCCCCGGCATCGAGGAGACCTCCGGCCCACCCGGTGCCCGCCGTTACCGCCGCACCCTGCCCCTCCCGCACGGTCACGCCGTGCTGGAACTCCGCGAGGACGAGGCGCTGCGCGGCGCCGGGTCGGGGTCCGGCGACGGGAACGACACCGCCGGCGGACGACTGCCGGTCCTGGTGCGACTGACCGACCACCGCGACCTGACCGCCGCCGTCCAGCGCGTGCGGCGCCTGTTCGACCTGGACGCCGACCCCTTCGCCGTCACCGAACGCCTCGGTGACGACCCGCTGTTCGCCGAGGCCGTACGGCTCCGCCCCGGCCTGCGCTCACCGGGCGCCGTGGATCCCGTGGAGGTCGCGGCCCGGGCGGTGCTCGGCCAACAGG
>NZ_VKHT01001709.1 GCF_014141535.1 Streptomyces alkaliphilus
GTGGTGGGGCGGCCCAGGAGGCGGGAGAGGTCGCCGGGGGTGTCGGCGAGCCACCCGGCGGCGATGTCCACGTCCATGCCGACCAGCATGCGGGCGGTCTCCACCGGGACGCCCGACCCGGTGAGGGCCGCCTCGTACTCCGCCGGCGACAGGGACCGGTGCACCACCGGCACGCCCGCCACCTCGCCCACCACGGTGGCGAGGTCGGCCATGCTCCAGGCGGTGTCACCGGACAACTCGTACATCTCGGCCGGTCGCTCGGTGGTCAGGATCGTCGCGGCCGCCGCGGCGTAGTCGGCGCGGGGCGCGGAGGCGACCCGGCCGCCGTCGGTGGCCGAGGCGATGACGCCCTCGGTCACGGCCCGGCGGATGGCCTGTTCGTAGTTCTCGGTGTACCAGCCGTTGCGCAGGAGGGTGAAGGGGAGGCCGGAGGCGCGCAGGTGCCGCTCGGTGGCGAGGTGCTCGGGGGCGAGGGCCAGGGG
>NZ_VKHT01000171.1 GCF_014141535.1 Streptomyces alkaliphilus
GGGGAGGGGAGGCCCGGCCGGGTACGATGTGATCACGGCAGACGAGTCGCGCGGGCGGTCGCGTCGACGCCCCACCGGGGCGTCGCCGAGGAACGTCCGGGCTCCACAGGGCAGGGTGGTGGCCAACGGCCACCCGGGGCGACCCGCGAGACAGTGCCACAGAAAACAGACCGCCGGGGCCGCTTCGGCGGCACCCGGTAAGGGTGAAACGGTGGTGTAAGAGACCACCAGCGCCCGGGGTGACCCGGGCGGCTCGGTAAACCTCACCCGGAGCAAGGCCGAGAGGGACCGCCGCGAGGCGGTCCTGCGCGGACGTTCGAGGGCTGCCCGCCCGAGTCCGCGGGTGGGCCGCTGGAGGCTGTCGGCAACGGCAGTCCTAGATGGATGACCGCCTCCCCCGGGGCCGCGAGGGCCCGGGGAGACAGAACCCGGCGTACAGCGCGACTCGTCTGCCGCTGCCCCTTCCCCCGGAGGGCTTCTCCCCCCCCCGGGGCCGGGAAGTCCCTCATCGGTGGTCCCGGTACCCGCTGTTTCCCGCTCCGGCCGTCCCGTCCCTCGGAAGGCCGCCCCGGTACGCCCCTGATCCGGCGGTCCGGGTGCCGCGCGGGGCCGGGCCCCGGTCGGCCACCCATCAGCAGGAGTGCGCCCCCGGGGAATCGGATCGCCCCCGCACGGGCGGGTGCCGGCTCACCCCACCGGCTTCCGGGACCCCGGCGCGGGGTCGGGGAAGCCCGGCCGACCCCGGCTCGGGGGCCCGGTTGCCCGATCGCGGTGGTGCGGTCACAGTGCCCGGGCCGCGTAGGCCCTGACATCCGCGTCCGGGTCCGTCGTGGCCGTGGCCAGGGCCGCTCGGGCGTCCTCGGCGCCCCGGTGTCGGGTCAGTGCCACCACGGCGGCCTTGCGGACATCGGCGTTCGGGTCGGTGAGGGCCTTGGCGAGCGCGGGCACGGCGAGCTCGGGAGCCGTGAGGGAGAGGGCGGCGGCGGCGCCGGCCCGTACCTGCCAGGCCGGGTCGGAGAGAGCCGCCTCGGCGCGTGCGGCCAGGGGCGCGGGGCAGCCGATTGTGCCGAGTGCCTCGTAGGCGGCTGCACGCACCAGGGCGTCGGAATCGTCGATGAGTTCGGCGAGAGCCGAAAGCACCACGTCGGGTCCCGGGCCGGCCGACGTGGCTCCTTCGGGTTCTCCGGCGGTGACGGTGGCCAGGGCCTTGGCCATGGTGACGCGGACCTCGCGGGAGGGGTCGGCGGTCGCCGCACGGGCCAGTTCCCCGGAGGCGCCGACCGACACGAGTGCTCGCACTGCCGCGATACGCACGGAGATGTCCACGTCCGACAAGGAGGCCGTGAACAGCCCGGTTCCACCGAGGCGCAGGACACGCAGGACGTCGAGCGCGGTGGCGCGGGCCACGGGATCGGCTTCGGACAGGGCGGTGACCAGGCCGTCGCGCAGGCTCGGTTCGGGGGGCAGCGTCTCGACCAGTTCGCGCAGCGAGGCGGCCGAGGTGGCGCGGACACCGGCGTCGGGGTCGGTGAGGGCGGTGGCCAGCGCCGGTCCGGTGCCCGGGGGCACCGTCTCCGTGAGCACGGTGACGGCCGTTCGGCGAATGGTGGGATCGGGGTTGGTCAGGTAGGGGACGAGGGAGGAGAGCCGGGGCTCGTCCTCCGCGAGGGAGAGGAGTTCGAGCAGGCGTGGTGTGGCCGGCGTCTCCGCGCCGGTACCGGGGCGGGTGGGCATGGCGGTCGGAGTGGACTCCTGCCGTATCGCCACCGGTGCCGCCTCCCGTGCCCCCGCGGTCGCCACCTGTTCCGGGTGGACCTCGCCGAGGTGGCGGGAGGGCCCGCCGACCGGGGTGAAGCCGTCGACCGGGACCGCATAGGGAGCCACGGGACGCGCCGTGAACTCCATCGCACCGGTGGGGGATTTGCGCAGGTCGAGGTGGTGGAACCAGGAGGCGTCGTCACGACGGGGGTGGTCGAGGCGCTCGTGGTACAGGCCCCAGCGGGACTCCGTGCGGGCCAGGGAGGCCCGCGCGGCCATCTCTGCGCAGTCACGGATGAAATCCACCTCCGCGCAGCGCATCAGCTCGTGTGGGGTGCGGGCACCCATCGCGGCGATGTCGGCGCGCATCCGCTCGAAGGTCTCCAGCGCCAGCGACAGCCGTGCGCCGGACTTGGGTGGCGCCACGTAGTCGTTCACGAAGCGGCGCAGCTTGTACTCGACCTGGGGTTGTGGCGGACCGTCGGGGTTGCGCAGAGGGCGGTAGATCAGCTCGTGCGCCTCTCGGAGTTGCTGGAGGGGCAACTCCCCTTCGTACGGCGTGTACCGGGACGCGTCCGCGCCCGCCAGGTCTCCGAAGACGAACGCGCCGATCATGTAGTTGTGCGGGACACAGGCCAGATCCCCGGCGGCGTACAGACGGGGGACGGTCGTACGGGCGTGGTCGTCGACCCGTACCCCCGAGGCCGAATGGCCGCCGCACAGGCCGATCTCGGAGATGTGCATCTCGATGTCGTGGGTGCGGTAGTCGTGTCCGCGACCGGCATGGAAGGTGCCGCGGGTCGGGCGCTCGGTCGAGTGCAGGATCGACTCCAGGGTCGAGATCGACTCCTCCGGCAGATGACTCAGCTTCAGGTACACCGGGCCCCGGTCACCGGCCACCTCGGCCGCGAACTCGGCCATCATCCGGCCCGACCAGTAGTCGGAGTCGACGAAGCGTTCGCCGTGCCGGTTGACCTGGTAGCCCCCGAAGGGGTTGGCGACGTAGGCGCAGGCCGGACCGTTGTAGTCCTTGATGAGCGGGTTGATCTGGAAACACTCGATGCCGGTGAGTTCCGCGCCCGCATGGTAGGCCATCGCGTAGCCGTCCCCCGCGTTCGTCGGGTTCTCGTACGTGCCGTACAGATAGCCGGAGGCCGGTAGACCGAGGCGGCCGCACGCGCCGGTCGCCAGGATCACCGCACCCGTGCGGACCGTGACGAAGGCGCCCGTTCGGGTGTGGAAGCCCACCGCCCCCACGGCGCGCCCTTCCGCTGTGAGCACGCGGACCGGCATCACCCGGTTCTCGATCCGGATCCGCTCCCGCATCTCACGTCGCCGCAGTTGCCGGTACAGAACCTTCTTGACGTCCTTGCCCTCCGGCATCGGCAGCACGTAGGAGCCGGAGCGGTGGACCTGGCGTACGGCGTACTCGCCGTGCTCGTCCTTCTCGAACTTCACCCCGTACGACTCCAGTCGCCGTACCATGGCGAAGCCGCGGGTGGCGGTTTGGCGAACGGTGGACTGGTCGACGATGCCGTCGTTGGCCCGAGTGATCTCGGCGACGTAGTCGTCGGGCTCGGCGCGGCCGGGGATGACCGCGTTGTTGACACCGTCCATGCCCATGGCCAGGGCGCCGGAATGGCGTACGTGTGCCTTTTCCAGCAGCAGGACGTCCGCCCCGTGTTCGGCCGCGGTCAGGGCCGCCATGGTGCCGGCGGTGCCTCCGCCGATGACGAGGACGTCGCAGCTGATCTCCTCGGCTTCGGTGAGGGCAGGGATTTGCAGAGGGGTGTCCACCGGGATGCCTTTCAGGAACCGAGTGACGTGAGGACTTCGCGCCGCAGGGCGATACGCGCCGGGTCGTCGTGGGCGGCGCGTTCGCGCGGGCGGGGTACGTCCCGTACGGCGATGAGGCGGCCCGCGCCCAGCAGGGCCACCCGGTCGCCGAGGAAGAGGGCCTCGTCCACGTCGTGGGTGACGAAGACGACGGTGGCGCCCGTGCCGTGCAGCACCTCCACCAGCAGATCCTGCATGCCGGCGCGGGTTTGGGCGTCCAGGGCGCCGAAGGGTTCGTCCATCAGAATGGCCCGGGGCCCGGGGGCCAGGGCACGGGCCAGTTGCGCGCGCTGGCGTTGGCCACCGGAGACGCCGTGCGGCCGACGCCGGGCGTGTTCGGCGAGCCCGACCCGCTCCAGCCACGCCTCGGCCCGGATACGGCGTTCGGCACGGGGCAATCCCTTGACGGCGAGTGGCAGCTCGACGTTCGCGAGCAGGGTGCGCCAGGGGAGCAGGGCGTCCTCCTGGAACACGAGGGCGCGTTCGGCGGACGGGGCGGTCAAGGGGCGTCCGTTCTGCGTGATCTCTCCGGAGAGCGGGGGCAGAAGGCCGGCCAGGGTGCGCAGGAGGGTCGACTTGCCGCAGCCGGAGGAGCCGACGACGGTCAGGATCTCCCCGGGGGCCACATCGAGGTGCACTTCGTCCAGCACGGGCGCGCCGGGACGTCCGAGAGCGGCGCCGTGCAGGGTGAGGCGGGTGCCGGTGAGGGACGGTGAACGGACGTCAGACGAACTGCTCACGGGACACCTCCTCCTTGGGCCCGGGTCCGGTCTCCGTGCGGGAGGGTGCTCCGTGCGTCCGTCGCGGGACGCGCGCACCGGGGACGTACGACGTGCGGGGCAGCCAGCGGGTCAGGCGGCGGCCCAGGAGTTCCACGGCCGTGGAGGTGAGCCAGCCCAGGACCCCGATCGTGACCATGCCGACGAAGACGCCCGGGTAGTTCACGATCGTGTAGTCCTGCCAGGTGCGGTAGCCGACGCCGTATTGGCCGGAGATCATCTCGGCGGAGATCACGCAGATCCACGAGACGCCGATACCGACCGACAGGCCGCCGAAGATGCCCGGGAGGGAGCCCGGCAGGACGACCGAGCCGAGGATGCGCCATCGGCCGCCGCCCATCGTCAGCAGGGCCTCCTCCCACACGGGGGTCAACGCGCGGACGGCATGCCGAGTGGAGACCAGAACCGGGAAGAAGGCGGCGGTGAAGGTGATGAAGACGATGCCCTGCTCGTTGGAGGGAAAGAGGAGGATGGCGACGGGAACCAGGGCGATCGCCGGAATCGGACGCACCACCTCCAGCAGGGGCCCCAGCAGGTCCTCCGCCAGTCGGGAGCGTGCCACGAGCACACCCCCTGCCACACCGAGCACCGCCGCCAGCAGGAAGCCGCTGAGGATGCGGGTCAGGCTGTCGGTGAGGTCCGTCCAGTAGTCGGCCCCCGTCAGCCGGTCGGCGAAGGCGTGGGCGATATCGGTGACCGTGGGGAACTGCGAGAAACGCAGCCACAGGTCGATGTCCAGGCCGGTCAGGAGTTGCCACAGACCGAGGGCGGCGGCGAGGGCGGCCCCCCGCAGGGCGTACCGGGCGAGGCGTGGGGCGGGCCGGCTCACGAGGCACGCTCCAGGGCGTCGGCATACGTGATGACCCGCGCCCCGTCGTGTCTGTCGATGTACGCCCGCGCGGTCGCGGGGGCGACGAACGGCAGCAGCTTCTCGCCGTCGACCACCCATACCGCCTTGTCGGCGAACCAGAGGGTGCCGGTGGTGGCGTCGGGGACGTAGGCGGCGCGAATGCCATCCGGGTGGGCGGCCACGTGGGCCAGGAGCTCCCTCGGGGTCCCGAAGGTCTCGGTCGTCCCGGCGTCCTTCGGCCACACCTCGCTCGCCGGATCGGGCGGCGTGGCCGCGAGCCGCTCCGCGTACGCCGCCCCGAGCGCTTTTCTCAGGTACCGGTCCTCCACGAACGCGTCCACGTCCACGTCGTCGGTGAGTTGCGCCGCCTTCAGAAGGGACACGTTCTGCTTCAGCGCGGAGACGAGCTGCGGCTTGACGGTCGGGTCGAAGGTGGAGATGCCGTGGGCGCCGTTGTACAGGTAGACGACCTCGGCGGGTAGATCGGTGGCCTCGGCGACCTTCTCGGCGGCGGCGACCGGATGGGTGTTGAGATAGTCGGTGGTTTCGTCCTGGGCCTTCAGGAAGGCTTCCAGGACGGCCGGTCGGTCCTCGGCGAAGTCCTTGCGCGCGGTGACGCCGTGGAAGGTGGGCAGGTCCAGCTGCGCGCCGTCGTACAACACCTTCGCCTTGCCCTCGTGGGCGAGAAGGCCCGGCCAGGCGACGAACTGGGCCAGCGCGTCGGCGCTGCCCGCGGCCAGAGCCGAAGCGCCCACGGCGGGCTGTTGATTGAGCTTCTCGATGTCCTGCTCGGGGTCGATGCCCGCGCGTTGCAGGGCTCGCACGAGTGTGCCGTCGACGGCGGAGCCGACGCTCGTGGAGATCTTCCGGCCCCTGAGGTCCTCCAGTGAGGTGAGTGTGGAGTCGGGTGTCGTGACGATGGTGTTGAGACCACCGCGCAGGTTGTAGCCGGTGACGGAGACCAGCTTGGTGGGGCGGCCGAGTTCCTCGCCGCGGGCGGCGTTGATGAGCAGTGGGAAGTCGCCCATCGAGCCGATGTCGATCTTCCCGGCGGTCATCTGGGCGGTGATGGGGGCGCCGGTGGCGTGGTCCTCCCAGACGACCTTGTAGGTGACACCGTCGTCGAGCGAGGCCAGGTGCCTCTCGAAGTAACCGAGGGAGCGGAGCAGGGTGCCGGCCGTGACCGTGTTGATGGTTTTGGACTGGTAGCCGACGGTGACGGTGACGGTGGTGTCGTCGCCTGCCGCGGAGGTACCGCCGCACGCGCCGAGCGGGAGCAGGAGGAGAGCCGCGGATACCGCGACCGCGGTGCGTTTCATGATGCTTCGTCCTCTCACCGGAGCAAATAGGGCATGTTGACCGTGACGGCTCCGGTGGGGCAGCGGGCCGCGCACGGACCGCAGTACCAGCACTCGTCGACGTGCATGTACGCCTTGCCGCTGTCGGTGTCGATGGCGAGGGAGTCCAGCGGGCACATGTCCACGCAGAGCGTGCAGCCGTCGATGCACTTCGACTCGTCGATGGTCACGGGTACGTCGGCTCGCTGGGGCACCAGGGGCATGGCTGTCTCCGAAAATGTCGCGCCGGGGTCTTCGCGGGGGAGGGACTCGAAGGGAGG
>NZ_VKHT01001710.1 GCF_014141535.1 Streptomyces alkaliphilus
CCCGGGGCCCACTCGAGCCGCCGGGACGGCATCGAGCACTCCCGTGGCGGAGCCCTCCGCCTCCGGGACGGGGGCAGGGGCCGGTCCCGGGGTTTCCGTGCAGCGGGCGACGGTGCGGCCGGGGCGTGCCGCTTCCGGGTCCGTTCCGGTGGTCCGGCCGTCCCGGGTCGGCTCCTCGTCCGGCGGACGGGGCCGGGACGAAACCGGATCGGCTGCCGCTGCCGCCGCGTCCCCGCCGTCGCCGGGCCCCGTGCCGCCGGCTCGGGTGGTGTCGAACGTTCCTCCGACGGGGACCACCGGGGCCGGTTCCGGGGCTCCGGTGCAGCGGGCGACGGTGCGGCCCGGGCGTCCCGCGTCCGGGACCGTACCGGTGGTCCGGCCCTCCCCGGCCGGCTCCTCGTCCGGTGGGGAGCGGCGGGACGGAGCCCCGTCGAACGCCGCCGGCGCCTCTCCGTCGCCCTCGGGGGCCTCACCGTCCGCC
>NZ_VKHT01001711.1 GCF_014141535.1 Streptomyces alkaliphilus
GCGGTGAGGGCGGGACGGAAGAGACCGGCTCGACCGTTCTCGACCATCCGGTCGGGGTCGCGGGCGACCACGGTGCCGGTGAACGCCTCGCCGGTCAGTTCGTACCGGGCCATCACGAGGGGATCGTCGAAGGCCCGCTCGGTCTCGTACCGGGCGACGGCGTCCTCGAGTTGGGCCAGCCGACGGGCGGCGGAGGCGGCGTGGTCACGGCGGGCGCGGGGGCGGCCGTCCTCGTCCAGGTAGGTCGTGTAGTGGGTGAAGACGGTGCGGTCCACGGCACGGCGGTCGGGAACCCGGGCGGCCGGCGGGAGGGCGCGCAGCAGGTCGACGCCCCGCCACATCAACTCCCAGGTGGGGGCCAGTTGGGAACGCAACTCATCGGCGATGACGAGGTCGACGGCGGCTCGCGCGCGGTCGTCGGGGGCCGCGTCGCGGGCGGTGGTCAACTCGTGCAGGGTGCGGTCGAAGACGGGGTCGGTGG
>NZ_VKHT01001712.1 GCF_014141535.1 Streptomyces alkaliphilus
GGCGGGAAAGGCGGGAGGGAGTCGCCGGGAGGATCACGGGAAAAACGAGAAGGGCCGGAGAGGGCTAACCCTCTCCGGCCCTTCTTCGGGATCAGGCCAGGAACTCGGCGAGGTCCCGCTCGATGGCACCCTTCGGCTTGGCGCCCACGATGGTCTTCACCACCTCGCCGCCCCGGTACACGTTCATCGTCGGGATCGACATGACACCGTACTTGGCGGTGGTCTCCGGGTTCTCGTCGATGTTGAGCTTCGCGATCACCAGCTTCTCGGAGTGCTCGGTCGCGATGGCCTCGAGGGCGGGCGCCACCTGGCGGCAGGGGCCGCACCACTCGGCCCAGAAGTCCACCAGTACCGGCTTGTCGCTCTTCAGAACGACTTCCTCGAAGTCCTTGTCGGTGACGGTGACGGTCGCACCGGCCATGGTTCTCTCCTCAGGGTTGGAGTCGTGTCACGGGAATGAGGGGGTAACGGGACGGG
>NZ_VKHT01001713.1 GCF_014141535.1 Streptomyces alkaliphilus
CGGGGGAGGTGGCGGACGGGTTGTCGGACGACACGTCGGACATCGCGGCTCCTCGGGTGCGTACGGGGGCGGGTTGCCGGCCGGTCGGCCGACGGGCTGTTCCGGTCGGGGAACGTTCCGTCCCCGGCGGTCGGCGCGGGCGGTCCGGCGGCGTCGGTGGCGCCGTCCTCCCGGCACGGGGTGTCAGGCGGTCACCTTAACCGCGGGTGTCCTCCGGCCACAGGGCACGCGTCGGGTTCGCGGCGCGTCCGCTCCTGTCGGTGGCATGCTGCAAGATATGGGCCGTGTCCCACGCCGACAACGCCGCCCATGCCCGCTCCTCCTCCGCTCGTCGTGCCCGTCGTCCGGACTCCCGGCGGGATGCCCGGGGCGAGACCCGGCCCGAGTCACGTCCCGACTCCCGGGACGAGTCCCGCGCCCCCGGGGTACCCGTCTCCGAGCCGGTCGGAACACCCGCCCCCCGGCCGCGCCTGGAC
>NZ_VKHT01001714.1 GCF_014141535.1 Streptomyces alkaliphilus
TGTGCATAAGAGACAGACGGCTCCACTGAAGACGGCTGAAAGCCGCCCCGTCAAGGTCTAGACCATGTTCCGGAACAGCTCTTCACAGGACGCCCCCACTCCCGCCCGGAATGCCCGATGAGTGGCGGTTCCGGCCCCGGGGTGGGCACGGAATCGCCGCACGCCGGCCGGTCGGCCGCTATCGACCGCGCCGGGCGGGGGCGCGTCGCGGCGCGGTGTACGCGGCGTGCAGGACGGTCTCCAGCGGCCCCCGGTCGAACCGGCGCAGCCACAGCGTCGCCCCGACCATGAACACCGCCACGATCACCGTCCACGCGGCCGGCGGCCACCACGGCCGGGCCCCGTCCCACGAGGCGGCGAGGCCGAGCCCCCAGCCGTGGCAGAGCGCCGAGGCGGCGAGATTCTGGAAGACGTAGCAGCTCAGGGCGGTGCGGCCGACCGCCGAGACGCCGCACCGCAGCGGCCCCGCCCCGCCC
>NZ_VKHT01001715.1 GCF_014141535.1 Streptomyces alkaliphilus
CCGCCGCTCCCGGCCGGGGCGGCGGCGGGAGCGGCCGGGCGGGAGCCGTCGGTGTCGTCGGCGGCGGCCGCCGGAGCGGTCAGCAGCAGGCCGGGGAGCAGGAGCGCGCCGAGGACGAGTCCGACGCGACGGCGTCCGGCGCCCGGGGACGTCCGTGCCGGCCGGTGGTTCCCGGCGGTGCGGGCCGCACCGTCGGCATCAGGCGCATCGGTGGCACCGGTCGTCCCGGTGGTACCGGCACGCAGCGCATCCACGGGAACCGCGCTGATGCGACAAGATGACAAATGATGGTTCGACACAGGGCGAACCTACCGGTGATTTCGAGGTCCGGGGATGGCCCGGGGAGCCGAACCGGTGACCTCCCGGAGCATCCGGGGGAGGGGTACGGCGCGTATTCATCCGTCCGGAGGCACGTGGTCGGAAGGCTCGGTGCCGGGGCCCGCGGGACAACGTCCCCCACCCCCGGGGCACCGACC
>NZ_VKHT01001716.1 GCF_014141535.1 Streptomyces alkaliphilus
TATAAGAGACAGGGGTGACCAGCACCGCCGGCCGGTCGGCGGCGTCCGGCCGGGCGATGTCCAGGGCCGGATCGAAGACGGTGACCCGGACCGTGACCGCCGGCGGCTCCCCGACCGTGGTGCCCTCGTACAGGGTCAGCGAGCGCCGCAGCAGCTCCCGCACCCGCTCCGGGTCGGGCGCGGTGCCGAACAGCGCGCGCCCGTCCCGGGTCAGCCGTTCCAGGTGCAGGTCCAGACCGCGCACCCGCCCCCCCTCCACCCGCAGGGTGGTGAAGTGGCCGTAGCCGGTCAGGGCCAGCGCCCGCAGCTCCTTTGGATCGACCGGCCTGCCGTCCAGCAGGGCGGGCGGCGGCAGCGGCGCGGGCGCGCCCGTCGCGTCGGGAACCCCCGGGGCACCGGGAACCCCGGGAGCACCGTGCGTCTGCCTCATCCGGTCAGTCTGCCCCGGGACGGCCCGGGCCCTGTCTCTTATA
>NZ_VKHT01001717.1 GCF_014141535.1 Streptomyces alkaliphilus
GAGACAGGTCATCACCGGCACGCTCCTCCCGCGCCCCGCCCGAGGGGGCGCCTCCGTTGATCGATCACAGCGGATTCCCTCGCTTTCGGCTCCCCGGATGCGGCCATCGGGGGGCGCGCGTCGTGACAGCCGGACGCGTGTCGTGATGTGCGCGCCTCCGGGCCCGGCCGGTGACGGATGGCGCCCGGGATGTCGGATCACCCCGTTACCGGAATGTCATACCGAGCTGTTTCGTCTGTTCGGAGTACCGTCGAACGGAGTGGCGAACAGAGGGCCGGGGTGCGGGACGCGGAGGTGACGGCAGGCGGTGAACAGGGAACCGGGGGGAGAGGACGCCGGCGAACGAACCGGCGAGTCGACCGGCGAACGAATGGGTGAACAAGTCCGCCCCGCCGCCGGTGGGGGAGCCACCGACGGGGGGACCGGGAAACGCCGCGGCACCCCCGGGGGGACGTCCGGCCACACGGTGGGGT
>NZ_VKHT01001718.1 GCF_014141535.1 Streptomyces alkaliphilus
CGTTCCCGAGCCCGGCGCGGGAGCGCACGACGTGCTGCGGGCGGCTCCGGCACGCGTCGACCTCACCCCCGGCACCCCCGACCTCGCGGCCTTCCCCCGGGCGGCCTGGCTGCGTGCGGAACGCGCCGTGTTCGCCGACCTGCCCGCCGCGGACCTCGGCTACGGCGACCCGCGCGGCGCCGCCGCACTGCGCACCGCCGTCGCGGGGTGGGTCGGCCGCACCCGGGGGATCGCCGTGGACCCGGAGGCCGTCCTCGTGGTCTCCGGCACCGCCCAGGCCCTCGGCCTGCTCGCCGAGGTCCTGCGCGCGGAGGGCATCGACCGCGTGGCGGTGGAGAACCCCGGCTCCATGGGGGTGCGGCAGGTGCTGCGCGGACGCGGCCTGGCCACCCCACCGATCCCGGTGGACACCGAGGGCGCGGACATCGACGCCCTGCGCGCCGGGGGAGCCCGGGCCGCCCTGCTGACCCC
>NZ_VKHT01001719.1 GCF_014141535.1 Streptomyces alkaliphilus
GTGGGGCGGGTTCCTCCACGGCGGCGCCGGACCAGTGGGCGGCCAACTCGCGGTGGGCCGGGGTGGTCGCCAGACGACGGGCCCGGACATGGGCGGCGGTGACGTCGCCGGGGGCGAGCGCGGGCGGTTCCATCCACACGATCGCGCCCTCGCGGTGACAGTACTGCCGGGGTATGCCGAGTTCGAACAGCCGGTCGGCGAGTTCGTGGTCGATGTCGGGTACCGCCTCCGTCGTCTCCGCGCCACCCGCCTCGCCCGCGCCCCCGATGGGCACGGAGGGGACGGCGCACAGGACCACGGCGGAGGGTCGGTCGGCCGCCGGATCGGCGGGGCCCGCGGTCCGGGCCCCGGCACCGAGTGCGCGCAGCGCCCTGACGACGGCGTCGGCGGTCGCGGGGTCCCCGACCACCCGAACGTCCCGCAGAGCGGCGGGGGGATCGGGCACGGGCCCGTCGATGCCCACGGCGG
>NZ_VKHT01000172.1 GCF_014141535.1 Streptomyces alkaliphilus
CCCCCGGCCCCTCCCTGGCACTCTCGGCGGAGCACCCCACGATCGTCCGCACGGCGCTGTTCCTGCACTCGGACACGCTGGTGCGGGTGGTGCAGTACGACGGTCACCCCTATGACGTGGTGGGCTACCTGACCGAGCGGTGCTGGAGGGCCGACGCCGAGCGGTGGCTCGCCCCCCACCTGGAGGAGTCCGGGTCCCCGGCCGACGCGGACGCCTACCTGGCGACCGTCCACGAGCGGGCGATGCTCGCGGTCTCGCACATGTCGATCCTCGGCGTCGGCTGAGCGGAGGCGGTACGACGGCGGAGCCGCCGCCGGGCGATGAGCCCGGCGGCGGCTCCGCCGTCGTACCGGTGGGTCAGGTCTCGGGGTGGTCGAACCACTCGCCCAGCTTGGTGCCCATCAGGGGGCTCCCGCGCAGCTTCAGCTTGCCGGTCAGGAACGCCTTGGCGCCGGGCAGCTTGCCGACGCCCATCGCCAGCATGTCGGGGAACTTGATCCCGATGGTGATGTCCGGGTCCTCGCTGCGCCCCTTGTCCGTCCGGCAGGTTCCCGCCTCCACGTGGACGAAGTGGAGCTTGGTCCCCTCCGAGGAGGCGATCTCGAACTGGAAGGTGCCCTTCTGGTCCTTCGCCTTCCGCGGGTTGAACTCCGACACCAACAGGTCGAAGATCAGCTCCAGGGCGGCGTCGAGGCCGCCCTCGCGCTGCCGCACCACTTCTTCCAGCTGCTTCGAGGGGGTCGACTCGACCAGCTCGATCAGCTCGGCGACCTCTTCCTGCTGTACGGTCATCGATCCTCCAGGGATTGGGTGGCGGCCGATACGGCCGGGGTCATCTCGTCCATCGGTTCCAGGAGCCGCATCTCCCCGTCCGCGCGGAGCGGCCACAGGCGCCGCAGGTACGCCTGCTGCTCCTCGCTCCGTTCGAAGGCGCGGAAAGTCGGCTCGTCCGTCCAGTCCGTCAGCACCACGTAGCGCCCCCGCTCGCCCCGGGACCGCAGCAACTGCTGGCCGTGGTTGTCGGGGAGGGTGTGGACGTGCTTCGCGTGGGCCCGCCACAACTCCTCGAACTCCGCCTCCCCGCCCTCGACGACGTCGATCCGCAGCAGCACCCTCAGTCCCGCACTCACCGACCGGCCGCCGTCCGCCCGGCGGTGCGGTCGGCGGCGGCCCGCTCGACCAACTCCTTGATCCGGGCCATCTCCCGACGGGTGTTGGTGTTCAGTCGCTCGGTCATCTCCGGGTCGCCGAAGGGCAGTCCCGGCCGGACGGTGAACTCCTGGCGCCAGCGCATCTCCACGCCGTCGTCGGTCTCGGTGTAACTCCAGTGCAGATTCATGTGGGTGAAGGGACCGGTCTCGATGCGACGTGCCCGGACGGTGCGGGTGACCGGGTCGGGAGTGCGCTCGGAGACCCAGCTCCACTCCACGCCGTTCTCGTCGGGGCGCATGGTGAGCCGGAACCGGATCGTGTCCCCGTCCCGGTCCAGGATCTCCGCCCGGGAGTATTCCGAGAACAGCCGCGGCCAGGACTCGACATCGTTGGTCATGTCCCAGACCAGGTCCATCGGGGCGTTGATGACGATCCGATTGTCGGTGGAGGCCATGTCACACCGCCGTCAGGTGCCGGTTGACATAACCGATGACGTCCCCGGGGGTCGTCATCTCCTCGATCGCCTCGTCGGGGATCTGAAGGCCGTACTCCCGCTGGATCTGGCTGGCGATCTCCAGCACCGCCAGCGAGTCGTACCCGATGTCGGTGAAGGCCGTGTCCAGGTCGTTCTCGGTGAGCTCCCGGCCGTCCAGTTCGCCGGCGCAGCGGCTCATGATGGCCTTGAAATCGCCGAAGGTGATACCGCTCATGATGTTCTCTCCTTCTGGGTGGTCGGGACGGGCGTGGTGGCCGCCCGCCGTCTCGGCGCCCGGCCCGGGAGCGGGCGCGGGGGGTTCGAGGGCCCCGGGGCCCCGTGGGGGGAGCCGCCGGGACCGTTCAGAGGGATCGGATGACCGCCGCGGCGTTGAAGCCGCCGTAGCCGCGGGCCAGGACGAGGACCGTGCGCAGTTCCGTCTCGCGCGGCCGACCGACCACGAGGTCCAGCCCGTGGGCGGGGTCCGGTCGTACGTTCACCGTCGGGGGGATCACCCCGTCGCGCAGGGCCAGCAGCGCCGCGGCCACGTCCAGTGGGGCGCCGCCCGCGTACAGGCGCCCGGTCATGGTCTTGGGCACCGTCACCGGTACCCGGCCGGCCCCGAGCACCGCGGTGATCGCCTCGGCCTCCCGGCGGTCCAACTCCGGCACGCCGTGTCCGTCGGCGAGGACCAGGTCGACCTCCTCCGGCGTGACGCCCGCGTCCGCGAGCGCCAGCTCCACGGCACGGCGCAGGGTCGGTGGCCGCCCGCTGCCGGGACGCGGATCGAAGGTGGCCGCGTAGCCGGCCAGTTCCCCGTAGGGGTGGTCGAGGCCGCGAGCGGCCGCCTCCTCCCGGTTCTCCATCATCAGGATGGCTCCGCCCTCCCCGGGCACGTAGCCGCCGGCCGCGCGGTCGAAGGGGAGGAAGGCGCGTTCCGGAAGCGGCTCGGTGCTCAACCGACCGTTGGAGAGTTGGCAGGTCAGCCCGTAGGGGGAGAGGGAGGCGTCGGTGCCGCCGGACATCACCAACCGGGTCCCCCGGGCCAGGACCCGCCGCGCCTGGGCGAGCACGTCCAGGCCTCCGGCCTGTTCCGAGCAGAGCACCCCGCAGGGGCCCCGCATCCCGTGCCGGATGGACAACTGACCGGTGGTCGCCGCGTAGAACCAGGCGATGGACATGTAGGCGCCCACGGCCTGCGGTCCCTCGGAGTACAGCTTCTGCAGTTCCCGCTGGCCGAACTCCACGCCGCCCGAGGAGTTGGCGGTGATGACCGCCATCTCCAGGTCGGAGAAGGCGTCGGTGTCGATCGCCGCGTCGGCCAGCGCCTCGTTGGCGGCGGCGAACGCGTACCGGGTCATGGCGTCGGTCTCCCGGACCAGGCGGGCCGGCGCGTGGTCCGCGGGGTCGAAACCCACGGTCTCGCCGGCCACCCGCACCGGATAGTCGGTGGGGTCGAACCGACTGATCCGGTCCAGGCCGGACTTGCCGTCCAGCGTGGCCTGCCACCACGCCTCGCGGTCCAGCCCGTTGGGGGCGATGACACCGATGCCGGTGAAGACGGGGGCGCTCATGCGATCCTCCTCGGCGATGTGAGCACCACGGCGCTCTGGAATCCGCCGAAGCCGCTGCCGACGCTCAACACCACGTCCAGTTCGGCCTCCCGGGCGGTTCCCGGGACATAGTCCAGGTCGCACTCGGGGTCCGGTTCCTCGTAGTTCGCGGTGGGGGGCACGACCCCCCGGTCGATGGCCAGGGCGCTGGCCGCGATCTCGATCGAACCGATGGAGCCGAGCGAGTGCCCCACCATCGACTTGATCGAGCTGACCGGGACGCGGTAGGCGTGCTCGCCCAGGCTCCGCTTGTACGCCGCGGTTTCGTGCCGATCGTTCTGCTTGGTGCCGGAGCCGTGGGCGTTGGCGTAGTCGATCTCCTCGGGGTTGATCCGCGCCTCGTCGAGCGCCGCGGTGATCGCCTCGCCCATCTCCCGGCCGTCCGGACGCAGTCCGGTCATGTGGTAGCCGTTGGCGCGGGCCGAGTAGCCCGCGACCTCGCAGTAGACGCGGGCGCCGCGCCGCCGGGCGTGCTCCAGCTCCTCGATCACGAAGACCGCGGAACCCTCGCCCAGCACCAGTCCGTTGCGTCGCCGGTCGAAGGGGCGACAGGCGTGCTCCGGGTCGTCGTTGCTGGTGGAGGAGGCGCGCAGGGTGTCGAAGCAGGCCACGGTGATCGGGTAGATGGGGGCGTCGGTCGCGCCCGCCACCATCACCTCGGCCGAGCCCTCGCGGATGAGGTCCACGGCGTAGCCCACGGCGTCGATGCCCGCGCAACAGCCGGAGCTGACCACCGTGGTCGGCCCCTCGGCGCCGGTGGCCCAGGCCACCTCGGTGGCGAGCGAACTCGACATGACGTACGAGTAGAGGTGCGGCTTCATGTAGCCGGGGTCGACCAGCCAGGTGCGGCCGTTGTCGCTGACCGTGCGGTACTCCTGTTCCATGGAGATGGCGTTGCCGACGCCGTTGCCGATGCTCACCCCCACCCGGCCCGGGTCGCCCGTCACCGGGTCGAAACCGCTGTCGGCGATCGCCTCCCGGGCCGCCACCAGGGCGAACTGTCCGGCGCGGTCGGTGCGTCGGATCTCCCGGTAGGACAGGCCGGCGGCCTCCGGGTCGAAGTCGCACTCGGCGCCGATGCGGCTGCGGAACCGACTCGGGTCGAAAAGGGTGATGCGCCGGGTGGCCGTGCGCCCCTTGACGATCATTTCCCAGAACGCCTCCCGGCCGGGTTGTCCCGGCGCCACCACCCCGATGCCGGTGATCACGGCACGCTTCATCACGCGCCTCCCACCTCGGGCAGCGTGCCCTCGCCGGGCAGCGGCTCGCAGTCGACGTGACCGAGCTCGGGACGCGGTGCCAGAGGGCTCAGGAAGAAGGCGACGAACGCCTGTTCGTCCCCCGGGTTCTCGATGCGGTGCCGCACGCCTATCGGCACCATGAACGCCTCCCCCGGCTCCAGGACGAGCTCCCGGTCGTCCACCCGCAGCAGGATCGAGCCGCGGATGACGAAGAAGAACTCCTCGGAGTACGGGTGGTAGTGCTCGGAGACGAACTCGCCGGGCTCCAGCGTGCCCACTCCGCTGAAACCGGAGGTGGCGCCGCAGGTCTTCGGACTGAGCAGGACGCGCAGGTCACCCCCGCGCTTGCGGTTCGGTGGCACGTCGTCGACGGTGATCTTCGTGAGACCGGTGGTCTGCATGAGGGCTCCACGGGAGAGGACGGAAGGGCCGGGAAGTGGGGATGGGCGTCAGGGCGTCCAGCTGTAGAAGGGCTCGGCCATGGAGTCCTTCGGTTCCCGCCACGCCGGGTCGTAGGGGGTCATGTACTGCGCGAGCCGGGTGTTGATGTCCTGGTAGAGGGGGTGGCTGCGGGAGCGGTAGAGGTTCTCGTTGATGCCCCGCTCGGCCTCCACCAGGTGGAAGTACAGGCCGTGGAAGCGGAAGAGGGTGCGCCGCTGCACCCCGATCATGTGCGGCAGTTCGGTGGCGTCGGACTCGGCGAAGATGTCCGCCACCTTCTCCGCGTCGTCGTGATTCATCCGCGCGACGATGAGGGTGCGATGTGCCATGGCAACTCCTTCACGGAACGGGTCGGAAGCGGGGAGGGCCGTTTCCTCCCCGATGCTGCGGTGGACGGCTGGAGACGGTGTCCAGGCCGGCTCGACATCACAGCGGGGCCCTCCGGCCGGCGGGGACCAGCCCCATGAGCACGGCGGCGACCGCGAAACCGGCCAGGTAGGTCCACAGCGGCACCACTTCCACCAACTGGGCCAACTGCCCGCCCAGCCCCGCGCCCAGGGCGGCCCCCAGGTAGAACAGCCCCATCATTCGACTGCCGTGTCCCTCGGGGCTGGACTCCGCCGTGGTGCTCAACCCGACCGGACCGAAGACCAGCTCCCCACAGGTCATGAAGAGGAAGGCGGCCAACAGCCAGAACGGGGACACCGGCGCACCACCGTTCTCCACCAGCCGGGCCCCGGCGGCCAGCACCGCGAAACCGAGGGCCGCGCAGACCAGGCCCACCGCGAACTTCCGTCCCGTCCGCAGCCGGCGGCCGAATCGCAGCCACAGCCAGGCGAACAGCGGGGCGAGCGCCAACAGGAACAAGGGGTGGGCCGATTGGAACCAACTGGCCGGCACCGTGAAACCGGCCACGTCCCGGTCGGTGTGCTCCCTGGCGAAGAGACTGAACACCGACCCCAGCTGCCCGTACATCGCCCAGAACAGCACCGAGGGGACGAACACCCGCACGTAACCGCGGACCCGGGCCCGTTGCGCGGTGTCCAGGGCTTCGGTGCGCAGCATCCGACGGAAGTAGTGGATCGGTATCACCAGGCAGGCCAGTCCGCACAGGGCCAGCACCGGGCGCAACGGCAGTCCGCCGATCGCCGTCACGGTCGCGTACAGCGCCACCAGGACGACCGCGCCCACCTTGGCCCGGCGAACCAGCAGGCTCCTCGCCGCCGGGGACAGCGGACGACCGGGACCCGTCCGGGCACCGCGCAGGGAGGGGGCCCCGCGGACGTACTGCAGGACCCCGAAGGTCATGCCCACCGCGGCCGCGCCGAAGCCCAGGTGCCAGGCGACGTGTTCGCCCAGCAGACCGGTCACCAGCGGCCCCAGCAGGGCGCTCACCTGGATGCTCATGTAGAACAGGGAGAACGCCGCCTGCCGCTGACCGCTGTCGGCCCCCGGTTTCATCTGGTCGAACATCACCGGCAGGTTCGGTTTGAGCAGCCCGGTGCCACAGGCGACCAGGAAGAGACCGGTGAAGAAGGCCTGTTCGGTGGGGAAGGCCATGCAGTAGTGGCCGGCGGCGATGATCAGCGCGCCGTACAGCATCGCCCGGTAGGTGCCCAGCACCCGGTCGCCCAGCCAGCCGCCCGGCATGGCGGCCAGGAACGAGGCCGAGATGTAGAGGCCGAAGAGCGCCGCGGCGGTGCCGTCGGACATTCCCAGGCCGCCCCGGGAGGCGGGCGCGGTGGCGTAGAGGAACAGCAGGGCCTGCATGCCGTAGAAGCTGAAGCGTTCCCACATGTCGGTGAGGAACAGGGTGCTGAACCAGCGCTCGCGGAACATCGACCAGACCGACTGCCCGGCGCCGTCCGGCGGGGAGGGCGGAAGGTCGGGGG
>NZ_VKHT01001720.1 GCF_014141535.1 Streptomyces alkaliphilus
CGGCCCAGGTCCGCTTGCGGCGGAACGGATCGCCCGGCGGGCCATCGATGGGCGGATCCACCGGCGGCGGCGGGATCGGCCCGGGCAGGGGCGGCCGGGGCGACCGGCGCGCCCGTCCCCCGGGACCGAACCTTCCTTTCCCGTACGAATCACCCTCGTACGGATCGTTCACCACATCACCCCCATGTCGTCTCCGCGGCCGTCCGCTTCCCCACGGTCGGCGCACTCCCGGTCCAGGAGTCGGAGTCATCGGACGCTACCCGCGCCCCGGGGCGCCCGGAAGGTGTCCCGGGCAAACGAAACCCTCCCGTCATCCACCCTCCACGCGCGCTCCACGCCGCCCCCACTCTGCGGGTCCGCCGGCCGGGACGGGGCAGGAGGCGGACCATGGACACCATGGCCTCCACGTCCTCCGAAGCCGGCGACCCCACGGGTGCCGGTGAGTCCCTCGGGCACCCCGACACCCCC
>NZ_VKHT01001721.1 GCF_014141535.1 Streptomyces alkaliphilus
TCGCCGGCACGGAGGGCTCCCACGCGGAGGGCACGCGGATCGGGGCGATCTGTGGGGTGCCCCGTTCGGCCACCAGGCTGTCGTATATCGGAGTGTCCGGGAAGGGGGTCCCGATCGCCGAGGAGTACGAGCCCGTGGAATACGAACCGGACGAGTGGGAGGTCGATGAGTACGACCCGGATGAGTACGACCCGGATGAGGACGACCCGGATGAGTACGACCCGGAGGAGTACGTGGCCGGGGAACCGGACGGGGAGCTCCCCGCGGAGCCCGTCGTCGGATACGTCCCGTACGAGGAGGTGGGGGCCGAGGTTCCCCCAGGGGCGTACGAAGGCCCGGTGGGTGGAGAGGCCGACCACGAGGAGGTGGTCCCGCTGACGCCCTGGTACCCACCGGTGGGGGGCGCCGGTGACGCCGGGGAAATGTGTGACACAGGGGTGGCATGGGGTGCCCGGGACGGGGCAGGAG
>NZ_VKHT01001722.1 GCF_014141535.1 Streptomyces alkaliphilus
GGGCGGGCCGCGGGAAGGGAAACGGAAGCACCCGTTCCCCCGGGTCCGGGGGGTACCCGGGCGCCCCCGGGTACCCGGGGGCGAAGAATATGGGTGGGCTTCCCCCATGTGCGGACCCGGCGGGCCCGGGACGTTGATGACGTGACTGATTCCGCTGTTGCCCCGGCTCCCCGGGTTCGGCCGTTGCCCCGTGACTGGTGGGCTCCCGCCCTGAACCTGCGCGAGCGACTGACCGCCCCCGGGGCGCCGACCGCCGCGCTCTCCTCCGATCACCGGCGTCCGGCGCCGTGGACCGTGGGCGACGAGAGCGGCTTCGCCGCCCGGCGCGCGAGTCTCGGGGTGAGCGAGACCCACCTCGTGGCGCTGGCGGGGGAACCGGCGGATCGGTTGGCCCGGCGGGTGGGGAAGCCGTCCTGGGCGGAGTACGTGGAGCGCGCCGTGACCTTTCTCTTATACACAACTGACGC
>NZ_VKHT01001723.1 GCF_014141535.1 Streptomyces alkaliphilus
GATCGAGGGCGGGTCCCCGACCGCCGGTTTCCTCGGCTCGGTCTCGGTGGGCCCCTTCGAGTCGCTCTTCAACTCATGGGCCGGTGCGACCTGGGCCGACTGGCTCTTCATGCTGGGACTGCTCGGCATCGGGCTCGCCCTGGTGGTGGGGGTGGCGCTGTGGCCGGTCGCGATCGCCGGCGCGGTGATGCTGGCCTTCATGTGGGCGGCGGTCTGGCCCCCCGCGCGGTTCCTGAGCGACGGCTCGCCCAGCGGCTCCACCAACCCGTTCGTCAACTACCACGTGGTCTACGCGGCGGTGATGTTCGTCCTGGCCTCCACCCGGGCCGGAGACACCTGGGGCCTGGGCCGGCTCTGGGCCCGGATCGCCCCGGTCGGCCGGTTCCCCTGGCTCCGCTGACCGCACGGCCCACCCGGCCGCATCACGGCGGAACCCCGCCACCCCTCCCGGGGTGGCGGGGTTCCTT
>NZ_VKHT01001724.1 GCF_014141535.1 Streptomyces alkaliphilus
CTCCCAGTCCCCTCCCCGGCCGAGCCGGAGCCGGCGGGAGCGGATCCGTCGACACGGGAGGAGTCGGGTGCGGCCCCGCCCTCGCCGGCCGCCACCGGTTCGGTGAAGTCGCCGACGCCGGGGCCGCCTCGGGGTGGTTGCTCCGACAGGGTGATGAACTCACCGCCCCCGGGGCCTCCGGCGGGTACGCCCCCGCCCGAGGGAAGAAGGACCTGTCGCTCGACCACCGCGGCCGGATCGAGCCCCTCCATGGAGCCGATGGCCCCGGAACCCGTGGTGGTCATCCCGGCCGGTGTGGTGGAGCCCATGGGCACCATGCCGGTCCCGACACCCCCGACGCGCTCCTCCGCGTCCGGGGCGGGAGCGGCCCCGGTAACTGGTTTCTCGGTGGGTCGCCCCCCGCCCGGGTCCCCCGGCGGGTCACCCGGGGGCCGCCCCGGGGGGACGCCCACCACTCCGGGG
>NZ_VKHT01001725.1 GCF_014141535.1 Streptomyces alkaliphilus
GGGGAAGCCGGGGCCCCGGACGGGGGGTCGGTGGACCGGAGGCGGTCGCGCACCGCGCCGCCTCCCTGGCCGTCCCCCACCGGTTCCGTGCCGGGTACGGGCGACGGTGACGGACCGGACCTCGCCGTGCGGTACCTGCCCGGGCCCCCGGACGCACCGGCGGAGGGCGCCTGGTACGACTGTCTCCACCTGCCGGACGGAAGCGTGGTCCTGGGCACGGGGAACGCCGGTCCGGACCCCACCACGGGCCTCTCCGCACGGGGTGGCCCGGCGGCCCTGTTGGTGGGGGCGATGCGCGGCATCGCCCTGACCGGCGCGGCCCCGGGAAGGGTGCTGGACCACCTCACCGAGGTGGTGGGGCGCGGAGGGCATCCGGGGTCCGTGACCGCCCTGTGCTGCCGCTACCGGCCCGGGGACGGCGTGTTGAGGTGGGCGGGGGCCGGGCACCCCGCCCCCCTGGTC
>NZ_VKHT01001726.1 GCF_014141535.1 Streptomyces alkaliphilus
GTCCCGGGACATGACGGCGCGAGCCCTGGGGTTGCCCGCCGGCCCGTGGTGGGTGGGTGTCGCGGGCGTGGCGGTGATCGCCGTCGGCGGGTGGTTCGTGGTGCGGGCGGTACGGATGACGCACCGGGAGCACCTGCGGGCCGACGTGTCGCGGGGAGCGCGCCGCCTGGTGGACGTGCTGGCGGTGGGGGGTGGTGCGGCGCGGGGCCTGGTCTTCGCCACCGTGGGGATCTTCGTGATCCGCGCGGCCGTGCGGTTCGACCCGGACGAGGCCAAGGGTTTGGACGAGGCACTGCGCTCGCTCGCCGAGGCCCCGGCCGGTCCGTGGCTGCTGACGGTCGTGGCGGCGGGGCTCACCCTGTTCGGCGGGTTCGCGATCGCCATGGCCCGATGCCGGCGGATGTGAGGACCGGCTCCCGGGTGACCCTCCCGAACCCGGTGGGGGCACGGTGGGGCACCTG
>NZ_VKHT01001727.1 GCF_014141535.1 Streptomyces alkaliphilus
CCCTCGGACACCTCCGGCCGCCCCGCCGCCTCCTACGTGCCGCTGGTGGGTCGCATCGCGGCCGGTGGGCCGATCCTGGCCGAGGAGTCGGTGGAGGACGTCTTCCCCCTCCCCCGGCAGCTGGTCGGCGACGGGGAACTGTTCGTCCTCAAGGTCGTCGGTGACTCGATGATCGAAGCGGCCATCTGCGACGGCGACTGGGTCACCGTGCGACGCCAGCCGGTGGCGGAGAACGGCGACATCGTCGCCGCCATGATCGACGGGGAGGCCACCGTCAAGCGGTTCAAGCGGGAGAACGGCCAGGTGTGGCTGCTTCCCCAGAACTCCGCCTACCAGCCCATCGCCGGGGAGAGCGCGACCATACTGGGCAAGGTCGTCGCGGTGATGCGCCGCGTCTGAGGTCGGGCACACCGCGGAGGGCGGTGGGGTCCCACCGCCCGGAACCACGCGTCCCCCCGAGG
>NZ_VKHT01001728.1 GCF_014141535.1 Streptomyces alkaliphilus
GTTCGGCCAACTCCTCCACCAGCCGCCACAGTCCGGGGGCATCGGAGCGGCGCAGCGGAACGCTGCCCGGCGGGTGCTCCTCCGCCCGGCTGACGGTGACGACGCCGTGGACCAGGGCGAACACCGCCGGGATGCCGGCGCCGAGGGCGAGCGCCCAGGGACCGGCCCGGTACGGGGCCGCCACCACCATCCACAGGGACACCAGAACGAGGACGAGGGTCAGCGCCACCAGCGTGAACGCCAGCGCGTAGAACCCGGCGAGCAGCCCCACGGCGAGCACGCCCCGCACCCACACCCGGGCGGTGGTCACCGCCGTGCCCCCGGGGCCGGGCCGGGGCACCCGCCCCGGCGTGTCCGTAACCCTCTCACCGCCGTCCGCGCCCACACCGATGCCTCCATCCCGGAGTCCTTCCTCACCCGGCCGGCCCCCACGCCCGGAGGTGCCCCCTCCGGTTTTCCGG
>NZ_VKHT01001729.1 GCF_014141535.1 Streptomyces alkaliphilus
GGACGGGGGAGTGGGCCGGACGGGGCGCCGCTCAGTCCAGGCGCACGCCGTGATCGCGCAGCCACCGCACCGGGTCGACGGCCGAACCGTAGTGGGGGGTGAGCCGGATCTCGAAGTGCAGGTGCGGGCCGGTGGAGTTGCCCGTGTTCCCGCTCAGTCCCACGCGCCGCCCGACGCCCACCCGGTCGCCCGGCTCCACCGTGACGGCGGAGAGGTGGGCGTACTGGCTGTGGTAGCCGTTGTCGTGGCGCAGCACCACCGACAGCCCGTAGGCGTCGCCGCACTCCACCGCGACGACCACACCGGAGCCGACGGCGAGCACGTCGGTGCCCTCGGGCACCGCGAAGTCCTGGCCGGTGTGACCGGCGCCCCAGTGCTCGCCGTCCGCGCCGAAACCGGCGGTGCGGACCGCCCCGGCGTCGGCGGGCAGGGGCGCGGTCCAGGGGGTCTCCACGGC
>NZ_VKHT01000173.1 GCF_014141535.1 Streptomyces alkaliphilus
GGGCCCGCGCGCGCGGGCCCCGTGCCCCCGTCCGCCGGAGGGGGGCCGGATCGGTGGGGGGAACGTTCGCCGGTCATGGGGCCAGTACACCAAAGGGGTCGGACGTCGCGACGGTTCCGCGCGCCGGTCACGGGTGCGCGTCGGGCCCGGTGCGCGCCCGCGGCGGGACGCGCTCCGGGCCCGGTGGCTCGGGAACAAGGGGGGACGGGGAGGAGCCCCCGGGGTCAGAGACCGGCGGCGGTGCGCAGGGCGTCGACGCGGGCGGTGGTCTCCCAGGTGAAGTCGGGCAACGGCCGCCCGAAGTGACCATAGGCCGCGGTCTGCGCGTAGATCGGCCGCAACAGGTCCAGATCCCGGATGATCGCCGCCGGCCTCAGATCGAAGACCTCCTTGACCGCCCGCTCGATCCGCGCCGGCTCCACCGCCTCGGTGCCGAAGGTCTCCACGAACAACCCCACCGGCTCGGCCTTGCCGATCGCGTAGGCGACCTGCACCTCACAACGCCGCGCCAAACCGGCGGCCACCACGTTCTTGGCCACCCAGCGCATCGCGTACGCGGCCGAGCGGTCCACCTTGGAGGGGTCCTTGCCGGAGAACGCCCCACCACCGTGCCGCGCCATGCCGCCGTAGGTGTCGATGATGATCTTGCGGCCGGTCAGACCCGCGTCACCCATGGGGCCGCCGATCTCGAACCGCCCCGTCGGGTTGACCAGCAGCCGGTAGTCGTCCACGGCCAGGTCGATGCCCTGCTCGGCCAACGCCGCCAACTCCGGCTCGACCACGAACTCCTTGATGTCCGGACTCAACAGGGAATCCAGATCGATGTCCGAGGCGTGCTGGGAGGAGACGACCACCGTGTCCAACCGCACCGCACGATCACCGTCGTACTCGATCGTGACCTGCGTCTTGCCGTCCGGCCGCAGATACGGAATCGTCCCGTTGCGCCGCACATCCGTCAACCGACGCGACAGACGGTGCGCCAACGTGATCGGCAACGGCATCAGCTCGGGCGTCTCGTCACACGCGTAACCGAACATCAAACCCTGATCGCCCGCACCCTGCCGATCCAACTCATCGCCCTCACCCTCCACCCGGGACTCATAGGCGATGTCCACCCCCTGCGCGATGTCCGGTGACTGCGAACCGATCGACACCGACACCCCGCACGAGGCACCGTCGAAACCCTTCTTGGAGGAGTCGTACCCGATCTCCAGAACGGTGTTCCGCACCAGGCTCGCGATATCCGCGTACGCCTTGGTCGTGACCTCACCCGCCACATGCACCAAACCGGTGGTGATCATCGTCTCGACCGCGACCCGCGAGGAGGGATCCTCCTTCAACAACGCGTCGAGAATGGTGTCGCTGATCTGATCGGCGATCTTGTCGGGATGACCCTCGGTCACGGACTCCGAGGTGAAAAGACGACGGGACACATCGCTCCCTGGGTTTGCAGCGGCTGCTGACTGAGAAGGGTGGAGCGGCCCGTGGACGGGCGCGGCTCGCGCACAGTCTATCCGGCCGCTCCCCGAACGGGTCACCCCCCGCCAAAGGACGGCCGAACGTCTCGCTCCCCGGACCATCGTCGGACCACCGCGTCCCACACCCGGTGGGCCAAAGCCTCCTTCGGACCGCGGGGAATCTCCTCCCGGGGGCCGAGGGCGTCCAACAGCATCGCCTCGTTGTCCTCGGTACCGAAGGCCACGCCCTCCCCCACCCGATTGACAACCAGCAGATCACACCCCTTGCGGGCGAGCTTCGCCTCGCCGTTGGCCAGGACGTCCTCGGTCTCGGCGGCGAACCCGACCACCACGCGCCGGGGATCGGAACGGTCCGCCGCCAACTCGGCCAGCACGTCGGGGTTGCGGACCAGACGGATCGGCTCGGGCTCCTCTCCCTCGCGCTTCTTGATCTTGCCCGTCGCCCGGTGGGCGGGTCGAAAATCGGCCACCGCGGCGGCCATCACCACGGCGTCGGCGCCGGAGGCCGCGCCCAACACCGCCTCCCGCAACTCCGCCGTGGTCTCCACCGCGATCGTCTCCACCCCCTCGGGGTCGGGCAGCGAGGTGTTGGCCGCCACCAGGACGACCCGGGCTCCGCGAGCGGCGGCGGCGCGGGCCAGGGCGTATCCCTGCTTGCCGGAGGAGCGATTGCCCAGGAAGCGCACGGGGTCCAGTGGTTCGCGGGTACCGCCCGCGCTGACCACGACCCGGCGACCCGCGAGATCTGCGGTGTTCCGGGGGCGGGGAGTGGGCCCCCCGGCGCCCACGGCTCCCCCGGGGGCTCCCGGCTCGCCGGGTTCGGTCGGTCCGCCGGGCGTGTCGGGGAGCGTCGCGGCGATCGTCCCCTTCCCGGCACGGGCCAGCGCCGCCCGGCACTCCTCGAAGAGATCGGCCGGATCGGGCAGCCGGCCACGGCCGGTGTCGGCACCGGTCAACCGCCCGATGGCGGGATCCACGACGGTCACCCCGCGCCGTCGCAGGGTGGCGACGTTCTCCCGCGTGGCGGGGTGCTCCCACATCTCGGTGTGCATGGCGGGGGCGAGCACCACCGGGCAGCGGGCGGTGAGCAGGGTGTTGGTGAGCAGGTCGTCCGCCAGCCCGTGGGCGGCGCGGGCCATCAGGTCGGCGGTGGCCGGGGCGACGACGACCAGGTCGGCGCGTTGCCCCAGCCTCACGTGGGGCACCTCGTGGACGTCCGCCCACACCTCGTCGGCGACCGGTCGGCCGGAGAGGGCCGCCCATGTGGGAGCACCGACGAAGCGCAGCGCGGAGGCGGTGGGTACGACGGTGACGGCGTGCCCGGACTCGGTGAGGCGTCGCAACAGCTCGCACGCCTTGTAGGCGGCGATGCCGCCGCTCACCCCCAGGACCACCTCGGGCCTGCGCGTCATCGTCGGTCGCCTCTCGCCGTCGTCTCGGTGTCTCCCCCACCGACGGCGGGGCGGCGGAGAGCGTCCCGGGTGCCGGCGGCGGACCCCATCCTGCCCCGGGCCCGCCCGGGCGGCACGGGCGGGCCCCGCAGACGCCGCCGGGCCCTCCACGGCCTCCGAGGTGAGCAGACCGGCGTTGATCTCCCGCAGGGAGATCGACAGCGGCTTCTCGTGGACGTGGGTGTCGACCAGGGGGCCGACGTACTCCAGCAGGCCCTCGCCGAGCTGCGAGTAGTACGCGTTGATCTGCCGTGCGCGCTTGGCGGCGTAGATCACCAGGCTGTACTTCGAGTCGGTGGCCTCGAGCAGCTCATCAATCGGCGGATTGATGATGCCCTCGGGAGTGCTGATGGGAGAGGACACGCTCTGCCTTCCGGAAGACGGGAACGAAAACGGTGACCGGTACGGACGCGCGGAACGCGCACGGGGGTCAGGATTCGCTGACCAAGGCTAGCAGCTCGGCCGAGACGTGCTCGACCGACGTGTTGATCAGCGTGGTGTCGAACTCGGGCTCGGCGGCCAGCTCGACCCGGGCCGCGGTCAGTCTGCGCTCGATGACCTCGGGGGGCTCGGTACCGCGCCCGGTCAGCCGACGGACGAGTTCCTCCCAGGAAGGAGGGGCGAGGAAGACCAGCCGGGCGTCCGGCATGGCGGCGCGCACCTGTCGAGCGCCCTGGAGGTCGATCTCCAGCAGGACGGGCTCGCCGTGCTCCAGGCGCCGGAGGACCGGTCCGCGCGGCGTGCCGTACCGGTTGCCGGCGAACTCGGCCCATTCGAGCAGCTCGCCGTTGGCGATGAGCTTGTCGAACCCCGCGTCGTCGACGAAGAAGTACTGCACACCGTCGCGTTCGCCGGGGCGCGGGGCCCGGGTCGTCGCCGAGACCGAGAGCCAGAGCTCGGGGTGCGCACGGCGCAGATGCGCGACGACCGTGCTCTTGCCGACCCCCGAGGGGCCGGAGAGCACGGTCAGTCGCGGACGGCCGACCGGGGTCACGGGGGTCTCGCCCCGGGGGACAGCAGCTTCCATGCGGCGATTATCCCGGTTCCCCGCGACACGGTGAAATCAGGCCGGGTTGGCGCCGAACTCGCGCTCCAGCGCGGCGATCTGGTTGGAGCCCAGACCGCGCACACGACGACTCTCGGAGATGCCGAGCCGCTCCATGATCTGCTTGGCGCGGACCTTGCCGACGCCCGGCATCGACTCCAGGAGGGCGGAGACCTTCATCTTGCCGATGACCTCGTTCTCCTGGCCCTGCTTGATGACATCCTGCAGGGAGGCACCGGAGTGCTTGAGGCGGTTCTTGACCTCGGCGCGCTCCCGGCGAGCCGCGGCGGCCTTCTGGAGCGCGGCTGCGCGCTGTTCAGGGGTAAGGGGCGGAAGAGCCACGCCTGCGTCACCTCGGGTATCAGAACTGTCGGATACGGAAGCGGTGGGGGCCGACGGCCCCGCACCGGCGGGGCGATGGGCCGCGCCCGGCATCCCCGCTCTGCTCGGAGACTAGCGGCCCGAGGCGCCGGAGTCAGCGAGAACAGCCGAAAACTCCTGGTCAGCCTCTCGAAAAAGGGAAACAAAGCGACATTTCACCCTGTCGACGGGGAGTTTCTTTACCGACTCCTTGCCGGGACCCCGCTCCGGAACCCGGCATTCCACCGACTTCGGGACTCTTGCCGCGTGTCGCCCCGGGTCGGAGGGGGAGGGCGTCCCGACCGCCCGGTGCCGGCGCACCCCGGGAGCCGGCCCCGGGGGCATCCCGCCACCGGGCGGCCGGGATCAGGGCGCCGCCCCGTCCAGGACCGCCCGGACCTCCCCGGCCCATCGGTCGGCGGTGGCCCGGAGCGCAGCGCGGTCCGGGCCGGCCCGCAGCACGTCACGACTGACCGTGGGCACCACCTGCCGCAGGGATGCGCCGAAGACCCTCGGCAGGTCGGCGGCACCCGCGCCCTGGGCACCGAGGCCGGGCGCCAGGAGAGGGCCGTTGACGGCCGTCAACGCACGTTCGGAGACCGCGGCCGCGGGATCTCCCAACGGGGGCAGGGTGGCTCCGACCACCGCGCCCAGGCTGCCCAACGGCTCGGCCCCGAAGTTGTGCTCCGCCAGGCGGTCCAACACCGTCTCCGCCACGGTGCGCCCGTCCGCGGCCACCGCGTGCTGGACCTCGGCGCCCTCCGGGTTCGAGGTGAGCGCCAGGACGAACAGCCCGCGCCCGTGCTCCCGTGCCAGGTCCACGGCGGGCGCCAGGGAGCCGAAACCGAGGTAGGGGCTGACGGTGAGGGCGTCGGAGGAGAGGGGCGCGTCGGGGGTCAGGAAACTCTCCGCGTAGGCGGTCATGGTGGAGCCGATGTCCCCGCGCTTGGCGTCCGTGATCACCAGGGCACCCGCCGCCCGGGCATCGGCCACCGCGCGTTCCAGCACCGCCAGCCCCCGGGAGCCGAAGCGCTCGAAGAAGGCGACCTGCGGCTTGAGCGCCGCCACCCGATCGGCCAGGGCCTCCACCACCGTGCGGGTGAAGCGTTCCAGACCTCCGACGTTCCCCGTCAGCCCCCACTCGGTCAGCAGGGCGGCGTGCGGGTCGATGCCCACGCACAGCGGGGCCCGCTCCCCCATGGCCCGGTGCAGGCGGGCACCGAACGACTTCGGGGCCCCGGGGGACGCGGGGAGGTCGGCGGCGCCCGGGGACCCGGGTGCGGCGTCGGTCACGGGGTGTCCACCTTCCGGTGTTCGGCGCCGACGGCGTCGGCGAGGCTCTGGTGGGGGCTCGCGGCCAACAGCCGGGCCAGACCCCGGTGGATCCCGCGCGGCCAGGCCGGCCCCCGGTAGACGAAGGCGCTGTATCCCTGCACCAGGGAGGCCCCCGCCAGGATCCGTTCCCAGACGTCCTCGGCGGTCTCCACGCCCCCGGCGGAGACCAGGACGGTGCGGTCGCCGACCCGCCGGTGCAGTCGGCGCAGGACGGCCAGGGAGCGTTCGCGCAGCGGAGCGCCGGACAACCCGCCCGCGCCCATCTCCTCCACCGTCGCCGGATCGGTGCGCAGGCCCCGGCGGCCGATGGTGGTGTTCGTGGCGATGATCCCGTCCAGTCCGAGTTCCACCGCGAGGTCGGCGACCGCGTCGATGTCCTCGTCGGAGAGGTCGGGGGCGATCTTGACCAGCAGCGGAACGCGCCGCCCGGTGGACGCGGTCGCCCGGTCGGCGGCCTCGCGGACCGCCGTCAGGAGAGGGCGCAACCGCTCCACCGACTGCAGGTCCCGCAGACCCGGGGTGTTGGGTGAGCTGACGTTGACGACCAGGTAGTCGGCGTGCGGGGCCAGACGGCCGGCGGAGAGCACGTAGTCGGCGACGGCCTCCTCCTCCGGCACCACCTTGGTCTTGCCGATGTTGACGCCCACGGGCACCCGCAGGAGGGGACGCCGGGTGGACAGCCGGGCGGCGACGGCGGCCGAGCCGTCGTTGTTGAAGCCCATGCGGTTGACCAGGGCCCGGTCCTGCGGCAGGCGGAAGAGGCGGGGTCCGGGATTGCCGGGCTGGGGTTCACCGGTGACGGTGCCGATCTCGACGGCGTCGAAGCCGAGCATCGCCAGACCGTCGATGCCCTCGGCGTTCTTGTCGAAGCCGGCCGCCAGGACGAAGGGCCCGGACAGGTCGATGCCGAGCACCCGGGTGCGCAGCGACGGCTCGCGGCGGGCCAGGACGCCGGCCACCGCGTCGCGCACCCCTGGCACCCGGGCCGTGGCGCGGATGGCGCCGAAGGCCAGGTGATGGGCGCGCTCGGGGTCCATGCGGCGGAAGACGAGACGGAACAGGAGTCGGTAGGCGGGATGGGACACGGGAACGACCTTTGTCGGGGGCCTCGCCGGGGGCGGGCCCGGTGCGGTGCCGACGCC
>NZ_VKHT01001730.1 GCF_014141535.1 Streptomyces alkaliphilus
GCCGAAGGGGGTGGGGGTGGTGCGCCGGGAGCCGCGTTCGAAGAGGGAGCGCCCCGGGTGACGTTCCAGGGCGGCGACCCGACGGCTGGCCACCGACTGCGACACCCCGGCCGCCGCCGCCCCGACGGTGAAGCTGTTGCGCTCGCTCACGTACACGAAGGCCCGACACGCCTCCACCAGGTCCATGGCGCCCACCCTAGCCGGCCGTTCCCCCATGCCGGATCCGCATGGAACCGCGCGTTCCCGTCTTGGACGGCATGACGGGTCGGCGGTCAGGGTGGCGGGGTTCCGGGGCGCGCCCCGGCCGGTGCCGGGCATCCGGTCCGCGCCGCGCCGTCGGCCACGCCCGAAACCCCGCACACCGTGCCATCGAACGATTCCCCAACGTGACGAAAGGTCGATATGAGCCCCGCGCCGTCGACGTCCCACACATCCGAAGCCCCGCCCCTCGAAGTCC
>NZ_VKHT01001731.1 GCF_014141535.1 Streptomyces alkaliphilus
GGCCCGGGAACGGAACGTCCGGCTGTGCTGCGTGCGCGCCGACGGCTCCCCCCACGTGACGCCCGTGTGGTTCGTCTTCCTCCGGGAACGGTGGTGGATCGGCGTGCACGCCGGCTCGGTGAAGGCCCGGTTGGTGGCCCGCTCCCCGCGCGTCTCGCCGGCGCTGGAGGACGGCGAGCGTCCGGTGGTGGCCGAGGGCGGGGTCCGCGTCCACCGGGAGGGTTTCCCCCCGGATGTGGTGGAGGCGTTCACCGACAAGTACGGCTGGGACCCGCGCGATCCCCACGGCACGGGGGAGCGCACCCTCCTGCTCGAGGTCGCGGTGCGGCGGTGGCTGATGCGCGGCGGGGCCCGCTGAGCACCGAGGAGCACGGAACCCGCACGGGCACGGCCCCGGCCGACCCGCCCCATGGGGGACGGGCCGACCGGGGCCGTGCCGGCGCCGGGGGCCCGGGGG
>NZ_VKHT01001732.1 GCF_014141535.1 Streptomyces alkaliphilus
ATTGACGGGTCCTCTCACCGCCCTGCGACCAGCAGGAGGGCGCCGAGCAACAGGGCGCATCCCGCCCCGGCGGCGGTGCACAGGGCGAGGGACCACCCGATCTCCCCCGCCCGCCGATGGCGGGCACGCCGGCGGCATCGCCTCCCCGGGCTTCGGAGAAGAGGCCGTCGGTGCCGGGTCACCCGTGCTCTCCGGGGCGGTGGCAGGCACAGCGGCATCCGATGCGGACGATGCCGGGCACCTCGTCGTGCCGGAGTTCGGGCCCCTCGCACTCGTCGTGGCGGCCGATGCGGCACACGAAGCAGACGTACACGCTTTCGATGTCGCACCCGCAGAGGCAGGGCGCGAACGACCGGACGGGGCGTGCGGAAGAGTCGGCACCGGACCTCCCGGACGTGGTGGGGACCGGGGACCACGGCGGATCCACGGGCACGCGACGGGGCAGGGCGGGGAGT
>NZ_VKHT01001733.1 GCF_014141535.1 Streptomyces alkaliphilus
CCCGGACACCGGGCCGGCCCCGTCCTCCGACCGCTCCGGTGGACGGACCCGGCAGGACACCACGGAGGTGTGCGCCGCACCCGGCTCCGCCGCCCGACCGGCCCGCTCGTGCGTGACGGCACCCCGGTCGCCCAGCGCCTCCGATCACCGGTGACGGGAGTTCATCACCCGCCCCACCGACCGGTGGGGCGGCAGGCGCGGGCCCGGATCCGCGCCTCCCCCGTCTCACCGCCGCTCCCCGGGACCCCGGCGGAGCCGGTGACCGCGCGGCAGGGCCGGGATCGTCCCGGTGTCGGGGTCCTCCCGACGGCGGCGCCGGGCCGTCACCGGAGCCGCCGGGACCGCCGGAACCGGGGGAACCGGGGGAACGACCGGGGCCGGGCGGTGGCCGACGGTCCCACGCCGTTCGCGCGGGAACCGGATCCGACCGGGCAACACCCCCACGATCACCCC
>NZ_VKHT01001734.1 GCF_014141535.1 Streptomyces alkaliphilus
CGTGTCCCCCGTCCCCGTTCGACGGGCGGAACCGGCGCTGCGACCCCACCATGGGAGGGCGGCACCCCACCACGACGGCCAGGGATCGGAGGAACGACCGATGCGCCACCTCATGCGGGCCGAGACCGTCGGGAACACCGAACCGTCGGCACGGTCGGAACCGTCGGCACGGTCGGGGAACGAAGGCGCCCCCGGAGCCGGCCCCCGGGTCAAGACCTGGCACATGGTTCGCGGGCAGGAGACCCGGGCCATGTGCGGCCGGCGACTCGCCGCCGACTCCGTGACCCGCTCCGACGAGGACTGGGGACGCACGGAGGAACCCATGTGCCACACCTGTGGCGCGCTCTATCTGCGCGAGGTGCCCTGACCTTCCCCCGGAGAAGCCCGGAGAAGCCCGGGGGCGGGGCGCATGTCGGCCCCCCGGGGCACACTGCTCCGATGACCCCCTCCCC
>NZ_VKHT01001735.1 GCF_014141535.1 Streptomyces alkaliphilus
GGACCGGAGGGCGCGGACGGGGCCTCAGGCGTCGGGGGGCCCGGTGAGGGAACCGGGCACCGACCGACTCTCGATCTCCCGCCAGAAGCCCGCCCGGATGGCGTAGCGGTCCTGTTCGTCGATCTGGTCGTCCTTGTGGGTGAGCAGGCCGAAGCGGGCGGCGTAGCGCAGCAGCTCGCCGTCGATGCGGTGGGGGATGCGGGGGTACTCGCCGGCGAGCCGGGCGAGCCGCTCGACCGCGCCGATCCGATCGGCCCAGCGGCGGGCGAAGACCTGGCCGACCTCGTAGGGGTCACCGCTCACGGTGGTGATGTCCTCCTCGCGGTCCGCCCAGCGCTGCTCGGCCGAGGTCAACTGGGCGAGGGAGGGCAGGGCCGCGGTCTCGGGGGACTCGGCGGGCGCGCCGCGCTCGACCCAGCCCCGGTCGGACGACCAGCGCAGGGTGGCGG
>NZ_VKHT01001736.1 GCF_014141535.1 Streptomyces alkaliphilus
GTGGGGAGGGGTGCTGCGGGCGTTTCACGCGCTGCCCCCGCCGGTGGAGTCGGACGGGCTCGTGCTGCCGGGTTACGACGCCTTCGATCGCACCGCCCGTCGGCTGCGCACGCCGCCGGCGGGGGTGACCTCCACGGACACCGCGTTCCTGCGGGGCAGGCTCGTCGAGTTGCGGGAACGGGTGGCGGAGTTGCGTTTCCCCTCCTCCCCCGTCCCGGTGCACGGCGACGCGCACCGGGGGAACGCGCTGGTGGAGCCCTCGGGACGGGTGGTGCTCCTGGACCCCGACGGGGTGTGTCTGGACCACCCGGAGTGGGACCTGCTGCCGATGGTCACCGACGCCCGTCGCACGGGGTGGTGCGGCCCACAGGAGTTGCGGGCGTTCCTGCGCGGGTACCGCGACGCCGGGGACGGGCGGGCGCCGCGCGTGGCGGGCCCCGATTGGGCGG
>NZ_VKHT01001737.1 GCF_014141535.1 Streptomyces alkaliphilus
CCCCCGAACTCCTCGCCCCCGCCACGGCTCCCGATGCCGGGGCCCCGGACGCGGCCTGGTTCGGACCCGCCCGCGACGGCGGCTTCTGGGCCCTGGGCCTGGGCGAACCCGACCCCGCTCTGGTCCGCGGGGTGCCGATGTCCACCGCCGGCACCGGTGCCGAACAGCGCCGCCGGCTCGTCGCGGCCGGGCTGCGCGTGGGCGACCTGCCGGAACTGGAGGACATGGACACCGTGGCCGAGGCCGATCGCATCGCCGCCCGGGTGGCGCCGGACAGCTGTTTCGCGGAGGTCTGGGGACACACCGTTCCCGGGGCGTCCGAGGAGTTCGGCACGCCCGGGGAGCCCGGGGAGCACGGGGCGCCCGTCGCCCCGGGAGCTTCCGGAGCCCGCCGGGAGAAGGGGGACAGCCCATGACCACCGCCCCCCGTCGCGGCATCCGTCCCAC
>NZ_VKHT01001738.1 GCF_014141535.1 Streptomyces alkaliphilus
CCCACCGGGCGGGACACCCCCGACAGCCCGGAGGACGGCACCGGGCACGACCCCTTCGCCCTCCTGGGCTGGTGATCACCATGACCTACCTCTCCCGCATCCGCATCAACCCGCTGCGGGCCATGAGCCGCACCCTCCTGGCCAACCCCCGTGCCATGCACGGCGCGGTGGCCGGCGGCATCCCGGGCACCCCCGACTCCGAGCGGGTGCTCTGGCGACTCGACGCCGACAACCCCCACCGCCCCCACCTCTTCGTCCTCAGCCGGTCCAAACCGGACTGGACGCACATCGTCGAGAGCGCCGGCTGGCCCGACGCGGACGGTGAACACGCCGCCATCCGCGACTACACCCCCCTCCTGGACCGCATCGCGCTCGGACGCGAGTTCGCCTTCCGGCTGACCGCCAACCCGGTGCAGAACACCCTCACCCCCCTCATACAATAAGCC
>NZ_VKHT01000174.1 GCF_014141535.1 Streptomyces alkaliphilus
CCCCGTCGCACGCCCATGCCGGGGCGGCGCACCCGTGGCCGCACCACGGGGCGCCGGCCCCCGGCGGACCGCCGCCGATCTACGTCGACGGCGCGCCGGTGGACCCCCGCCTCCCGCTGGCCGACTCCCCGCTGCGCGAGGGCACCGTCGTCAGCCTCCACACCCCCGAGGGCTGCCCGCCCGGCGAACCCAACGGCTTCGTCGAACTGCGGGTGGTCGGTGGCCCGGCGGCCGGCGCCGTGCACCGGCTGGGCGTGGGCCGGATCGACATCGGCTCGGCCCCCGGCACGGCGGTGCGGATCGCCGACCCGACGCTGGCCGGTCGGGCGTTGACCCTGCGCGTCAACGCGGAGGGTTCGTGCACCGTCGTCGTCCACGGTGACGCCGAGGTCCGGATCGACGGCGCGGAGCCGGAGACGGAGGGGAAGACGGAGCGCGTCCCCTGGCCGCTGGGCGGTCAACTCGCCATCGGCGACACCCTGCTGGAGGTCGCTCCCTACTACCCGCCGGACGCCGCGCTGCGGCCCTCCGAGGACGGCGCCGGACTGGACTACAACCGTCCCCCGCGGCTGATCCCGCCCAAGCACCCCACCCACTTCCGGCTCCCCAAACCGCCGGACGAGCCCGACAAGCGACCGCTGCCCTGGGTGCTCGCCTTCGTGCCCCTGGTCGGCGCGATCACCATGGCGCTGCTGCTGGGCCGGTGGATCTTCCTGATCATGGCGATCCTCTCGCCGATCATGCTCTTCGCCAACTACTTCATGTCGACGAAGAACGCCCGCCGCAAGTACGCCGAACGGGTCAAGGAGTACGAGGAGACCAAGGCACGCGTCGAGGGCGACGCGCAACAGGCCCTGGCGGCCGAACGGTTCACCCGGCGGCACGCCGCCCCCGACCCCGCCGTGGTGCTCAACGCCGCCACCGGTCCGCGCACCCGCCTGTGGGAGCGCCGGCGCACCGACGACGACCACCTGCTGCTGCGGGTGGGCACCTGCGACCTCGACTCCGAGGTGATCCTCAGCGACCCCGAACAGGACGAGCACAAGCGCCAGGTCACCTGGAAGGTCCCCGACGCGCCGGTCACCATCCCGATGCGGGAACACGGAGTGGTCGGCCTGGCCGCCCCCGGCGGCATGGCCCGCGCCATGGGGCGCTGGGCCGTCGGTCAACTCGTCACCCTGCACAGCCCCAACGACGTCCAGCTGTACCTGCTCACCGACGCCGCCGGCCGCCAGGACTGGGAGTGGGTGCGCTGGTTGCCGCACGCCCGACCCGAGGCCGAGCGCAACACCAACGTGCTGATCGGCACCGACGCCGAGACCGTGGGCGCCCGCCTCGCCGAGCTGACCGGCCTGCTGGACGGACGGCTCAAGGCGGCGAAGAAGTCCCGCTCCCGCACCGCCGAGTTCTCCGACCCCGACATCGTGATCGTCTTCGACGGATCGCGGCGGATGCGCACCCTGCCGGGGGTGATCCGGCTGCTCAAGGAGGGACCGACGGTCGGCATCCACTCCCTGTGCCTGGACGAGGAGGAGCGCTTCCTGCCCGGTGAGTGCCAGGCGGTCGCCGTGGCCGAGCCCCGGCCGGACCCCTCGGCCAACCCCTGGGAACAGTTCCGGGCCGGTCTGCCGCAGGGCGGCTTCGGCGGCTTCCCCGGTGGACCGCCCGGCTTCGGCGCCCCCGGCCGCCCCACCACCGGAGACCCGGGGCGGGGCCGCCCCGGTGAGGGCGCCGCGCCCGTCCCGGACCGGCTGCGGGTGGAGCGCAAGGGAGCCGACCCCGTCCGGGGCGTGCTGCCGGACCTGGTCTCCCCCCACTGGTGCGCCCTGATCTCCCGGTCCCTGGCCCCGCTGCGGGACATCAGCGGCGAGGTGGAGGGCGCCGGGCTGCCCTCCTCCAGCCGTCTGCTGGACGTCATGGAACTGGAGCCGCCGACCCCGGAGGCGATCGCCGCCCGCTGGCGGTTCGACGGTCAGTCCACCACCGCCGTCATCGGCGAGTCCTACGACGGGGCATTCGCCCTGGACCTGCGCCGCGACGGCCCGCACGGCCTGATCGCGGGCACCACCGGCTCCGGAAAGTCCGAGCTGCTGCAGACCATCGTGGCCTCGCTGGCGGTCGCGAACACGCCCGAGAACATGACCTTCGTGCTGGTCGACTACAAGGGCGGCTCCGCCTTCAAGGACTGTGTGCAACTGCCGCACACCGTCGGCATGGTCACCGACCTGGACAACCACCTCGTGGAGCGGGCGCTGCGCTCGCTGGGCGCCGAACTGACCCGCCGCGAGCACATCCTGGCCGCCGTCGGCGCGAAGGACATCGAGGACCACCAGGACCTCGCCCGGCGCGAGCCCGGTCGGCACCGTCCGATGCCCCGTCTGCTCATCGTCATCGACGAGTTCGCCTCGATGGTCCGCGAACTGCCGGACTTCGTGAAGGGCCTGGTCAACATCGCCCAGCGCGGCCGATCCCTCGGCATCCACCTGTTGCTGGCCACCCAGCGGCCCTCCGGCGTCGTCTCCCCGGAGATCCGCGCCAACACCAACCTGCGGATCGCGCTGCGCGTCACCGACGCCGGCGAGTCCACCGACGTCATCGACGCCCCCGACGCCGGCATGATCGCCAAGTCCACACCGGGGCGCGCCTACGTGCGGCTGGGCGCCTCCTCGCTGGTCCCCTTCCAATCCGGCCGGGTCGGCGGCCGGCGGCCGGGCGCGGTGGATCCGGCCGTCTCCCGCCCCTGGTCGAAGGAGTTGGACTGGAACGGGCTGGGCCGCGAGGCGCTCCGGCGCCCCGAGGGCACCCGCGCCGAGGACGACGCCAACACCGACCTGCGGGTCCTGGTGGACGCGGTCATCGGGGCCGACCGCGCGCTCGGCTTCCCCCGACAGCACCGCCCGTGGCTGGACCCGCTGCCGGAGAAGGTCCGCCTGGACGAGTTGCCCGTCCCCGCCTCGGCCGGCGCGCTGCCCGCCACCCCCTACGCGGTGGAGGACGTTCCCGAGCAGCAGGCCCGCCGCCCGCTGGCGGTGGACTTCGCGACCTTCGGTCACCTGCTGGTCGCCGGCGCCCCGCGCACCGGCCGTTCCCAACTCCTGCGCACCATCGCGGGCACCCTGGCCCGCACCCACTCCTGTCGGGACGTGCACCTCTACGCCTTCGACTGCGGCAACGGCGCGCTGAACGTGCTCACCCGGTTGCCGCACTGCGGCGCGGTGGTCGGCCGCAACCAGGTGGACCGCGCCAAGCGGCTGCTCCAGCGGCTGGACGGCGAGGTGGCCCGGCGTCAGGAGATCCTGGCGCGCGACGCCCTCGCCGACATCGGGGAGCAGCGCGCGGCGGCGCCGGAGGACGAGCGCCTGCCCCACATCGTGCTGTTGGTGGACCGGTGGGAGGGCTGGCTGCCCTCCCTGGGCGAGATCGACACCGGTGCCCTGACCGACCAGTTGTTCTTCGTCATGCGCGAGGGCGCCAGTGTCGGCGTGCACGTGATCATCACCGGTGACCAGCGGGTGATGACCGGCCGCATCAGCAGTCTCGCCGAGGAGAAGTACACCTTCCGCCTCCAGGACCGCACCGACTACTCGGCGGCGGGTCTGCGTCCGCGCGACATTCCCGACGAGGTGCCGGCCGGCCGCATGTTCCGGGGGCAGTCCGGGGCCGAGGTGCAGGTGGCGGTCCTGGACGATGATCTGACGGGCCAGGGGCAGGCGGCGGCGTTGACCGCCATCGGCGAGACGGCCCGACAGCGGGACGCCGGGGTGCCGCGCGCCCGGCGGCCGTTCCGGGTGGACGTCCTGCCGGCCAACCTCACCTTCGCGGACGCCTGGGAGATGCGTGACCCGGAGACCTCCGGGTCGCGACTGTGGGCGCTGGTCGGCGTGGGCGGCGACGAGTTGACGGCCTTCGGGCCCGACATGGCGACCGGTCTGCCGTCCTTCGTCATCGCCGGGCCCGCCAAGTCCGGCCGCAGCACCGTGCTGACGCACATGGCCCGGTCCTTCCTGCGCAACGGCGTCCGCCTGGTGGTCTCCGCCCCCCGGCAGTCGCCGCTGGAGGCGTTGGAGGGAGAGGAGGGTGTGGTGTCCGTGCTGCGCGGCACGAAGATCACCAACGAGGACGTGGCCGACGCGCTGGCCACGGCCTCACCCGCCGAGCCGATCGTCTTCATGATGGACGACGCGGAGGAGTTGCGCCGCACCCGCGACGCCGAGGACGAACTGCGCGCCATGGTCGTGCGCGGGGGCGAACGCGGCGTCTGCACGGTCCTGGCCGGTGACGCCGCCGACGTGTGCAGTGGCTTCAGTGGCTGGCAGGCGGAGGTCAAGAAGGCCCGTCGCGGCGTGCTGCTCTCCCCGCAGACCCACCGCCACGGGGAGTTGATCGGCGCGAAGTTGGCGCGCAGCGTGGCCGTGGAGCGCCCGCAGCCGGGCAGCGGCATCCTCCATCTGGGTGACGGCATGCCGATGACGGTCCGTCTGCCGGTGCCGGAGTGACCGGTGCGGGGCCGCTCCCGGACACCCGGGAGCGGCCCCGCCGCCACCCCGGCACCCCCTCGCGATCCGGTCGTTCCGCGGTCACCGCGCGGTCAATGGCTGTTGCACGGGTGTGACATCCTGCCGTTGTAGCGCCACTCCGCCGGCTGATACCGTTCGAGCGTCCTGCCCGCCGTACAGGGGCGGCCACGAGGGAAACCGGGGAGACCGACCCCACCGCGACCGGGAGACCGATCGCGTCCGGTGCGCCGTGCGGGCGGGGGCCCTCCGCCACCGATTCACCGAACGTGTCACCGAACGTGTGTGGTACCGGCGGCCGAGGAGCCGCGGGGGAGACCCCGCCGAGGACGAGAAGCACGAGAACAACCGAGAAACGGTTCGCGGGGCCGACCGGGCGCCCGCGGGCCCCGAAGCGCCCGCTCGGGCGCGAGTCGACCGCGGGGGTGGTGGCGTGAAGACCCGGGACCGGGCTGCCGCGCAGGCGAACAGGCCCGTCACGACGGGGGCACCGGGGGTGGCCGACCGACTGCCGACCCCTCCGCGAGAGCGCAAACCGGCCCTCGCCGCCCTGGCCGTCCTGCTGATCCTCGTCGGTGCCCTCGGTGCCGCCACGCTGGTGCTGCGCGCCGGCGATCGCATCGAGGTCATCAAGATCACCGAGCGGGTGCCCGCCGGGCAACCCATCCCCGACTCCGCGATGGCACCGGTGCTCGTCGCCGAGGACGAGGCGGTCTCCTACGTGCGCTGGGGGCAGCGCGGCGCGCTGGCCGAGGACTACCGGCCGGCGGTGGACCTGGTCGCGGGCACCCTCCTGGTCGGCGAGATGCTCACCACCGACGAGACGCTGGGCAGCGACGAGGTCATCGTCGGTGTCTCGCTGCGTGCCGGTCAGTTCCCCTCCGGTCTCAAGGCCGGTGACTCCGTCGCCGCCTACTGGGTGGGTGACGAGCGCACCGCCGAGGAGGGCGCCGCCCGCGAGACGGTGATCGCCGAGCGGGTGAAGGTCGAGAACATCTTCGGTGAGTCCGATGTCGCCGGTCGCAACAACCTCGCCGTCACCCTGCGGGTGAGCCGCGGGGAGGCACCGGACCTGGCCCGGGCCGCCTCCGGCGGGGACGTCTCGCTGGTCATCGTCTCCTCCGGCACATCCTGAGCCGCACCCCCCGATCCGCACCGAACGAACCGCACCGAACGAACCCGCCCCGATCCGAGATCGTCCGAATCGATCCGGGCCGGCCGGCACGACCGACCCGATCGCCGGTCTCCGCCCCCGATCCCCTCGCGGGGCGTCCGGGCTCCGACCGGACCGTTCGGCGCCCGGCCGAGGGGGTGGCCGACCCGGGCCGGCGGGTGACCCCGGCCGCGGACGCACGACGGAACGACCCGCACCGAAACACGAGGGGCAGAGACAGATGGCGTTGATCGCACTGGCCGCGGACAAGGGGGCGCCCGGCGTCACCACCGCGGCGGTCGCCCTGGCCGCGCTGTGGCCGCGGCGGGTGCTGCTCGCCGAGACCGATCCGGCCGGCGGCGACCTCGTCTACCGTGCCGCCCGCGTCGACGGCGGTCCCCCGGACCCCGGCACCGGTCTGCTCTCCCTCGCCGCCACCGCCCGCCGCGGCATCGCCGCCGAGCAGTTGTGGGACCACTCCCAGCGCGTCGCCGGCGGGCTGGACGTGATCGTCGGCCTCGCCGGCTCCGAGCAGGCCGCCGGCCTCACCGGCCAGTGGAGCACCCTCGGCCGGGCCTTCGCCGACCTGGCCGGTTCCCCCCACCCCGAGGCCGCCGCCGACGTGATCGCCGACTGCGGACGGATGGGGGCCGACTCCCCGACCGTCGCCCTCGTCCAGCACGCCACGCTCCTGCTGGTCGTCACCGGCACCGCCCCCGAACACCTGGCCCGGGCCCGGGATCGCGTCCTCGCGCTGGGCGCCAAGTTGCACGGCGGGCGCACCGGTCCCGCCCACACCGGCCTGCCCCGCCTCGGAGTGGTGCTGGTCGCCGACCCGCAGCGCGGCCACCGGCTCGCCGGCGAGGTCAACGAGATGCTCTCCGGCGCCGGAGCCCCGGCCCGGGTGGTGGGTCTGATCGCGCACGATCCCACCGGCGCCGAGCAGTTGGCGGGCCGCCGGCGCGGACGGCTGGACCGTTCCCTGTTGATCCGTTCCGCCCGCAAGGTCGTCGCCGACCTGCACCGCGTCTTCCACGCCGAACTCACCCCGGCCGGCGGCCCCGGCGGCCGGCCGCCCGTGCCCGGCGCCGCGGGCACGGCCGCGGGCGCACCCGCCACCATGC
>NZ_VKHT01001739.1 GCF_014141535.1 Streptomyces alkaliphilus
GGCGGGGGCAGACGGAGATCTCCCGTCGCCAGTCCGGTGCCACCCCCTGGACCCTCGCGGACCTGGACGCCCTCTCGCTGCACTACGGCATCCCCGTGCCGGACCTGCTGTGCGGGGTGGACCACGCCCTGGCGAAGCTGCCCGCCCACCGACGGGCCGTGTCTCTCGGAGGCAGCCGGGCCACCATCACCACCCCGGAGGAGACGCGGTGAGCGACCCGATCGACGCCATCGAGGCCCTGCTGGAGGAAGCCCGACCCCTGCCCCACCCGGCGGAACGGGAACGCCTGCGCACGGCGGCCGGTCTGACGCGGACCCGGGTGGCGGGTGCGATCGGCGTCACCCCCGAGACCGTCCGCAAGTGGGAGACCGGCGCCACCGACCCGTCGGGGGAGCACCGGGCGGCCTACGGCCGGCTACTGGACGGCCTGGCCGTCCGCTATCC
>NZ_VKHT01001740.1 GCF_014141535.1 Streptomyces alkaliphilus
GCCCCGCACCCCGCCGCGTAGGCTGCGGAACCATGAGTCCGCAGAGTCCCGGAACCGATCCCCTCGCCCCGCTCGCCGACCTCCCCGGCGTGCCGGAGGCCGTCGAGGCGGCGCGCGCCGCCGTGGACGCACTGCACCGTCACCGGGTCATGCGCCGGCGGCGGACCGAGGTCGCGGCCGAGGCCGCCCTGCGCGGCGCCCGCGCCTCCGCCGCGCTGGCGGGCGCGGACTGGGGGTTGGAGGAGGTGCGCCGCAGAACCGACTTCGGCACCGACGCTCAGGCCCGCACGGTCGGCGCCGCGTTGCGCGCCACCGCCGAGGCGGCCCACCTGCGGGACATCTGGAAGGGATCCCCGATGCGGGTCCTGGCCCGGCTCCACCTGGTGGCGGAGGGCGGCGTCCCGGCCGGATCGGAGACCGGCACCGGGGCCGGGGGGACCGGAG
>NZ_VKHT01001741.1 GCF_014141535.1 Streptomyces alkaliphilus
GGCTCAGGCGGCCCGACGGGCGGCCATGTACTCGGGAACGGTCACCAGTGGTGGCCGTTCCACGGTGTCCACGGCGTGGTGGCGGGGCGTGAACCCGCCCTCGGGCACGCGGTCGAACTGGGTGATGCCGGGGCGGATCGGGATCACCCCCGGTGGCACGGGCAGACGGGACTGCGCGGTGTGCAGGATGGCGGCGGCCATTCTGCCCAGCGCCTGCCCGTCCTGGTGCCGGTGGCGGCGCACCCCCACGTCGACCTGGGCGATGGCGTCCAGCCCGCACAGGTCGAGGGTGTCCACCAGGGTGCCCAGTTCCACGCCGTAGCCGACGGGGAACGGCAGGCGCTCCAGCAGCGAGCGGCGGGCGGCGTACTCCCCGCCGAGCGGCTGCACCACACCGGCCAACTGCGGCCAGTGCAGATTCAGCAGCGGGCGTGCGACCAGCTC
>NZ_VKHT01001742.1 GCF_014141535.1 Streptomyces alkaliphilus
GACGGGCTCGTCCGGAAGCGGTTCCGGTGAACGCCGGAAGCGGTTCCGGGTTTGCGAAGTTAGGAGCGGTCGGACGACCTGTCAACGCGTCTCGCACGGTTCCGGAACCGTGTCATTTTCGGGGGCGTTTCATGCCAAACCGCAGGTGGGAGGCGGTACGGAGGGCCGCACGGGGGTCCCTCGGCGGGGGTGTTCTCCGGAAAGGATCAGCAACGGCTCAGCCCTGGTTAAGGTGCGTTTAAGATGCGGCGCACCGGTGCGGGGAAGCCTCGGGGGTTGGCGGTCGCCGTGACGGCGGAGGGTGATCGCGGTCGCGGCGGGAGCGTCCGGGACGGCGTGGCGGGGAAGCGGAACGCACCGTTCCGGGGCAGCGGTGAGCCGCCCGTGCCCCGGAGTCCGGGGCACGGGCGGCTCACCGACCGTGGGTCAGGACGGCGCGAGGG
>NZ_VKHT01001743.1 GCF_014141535.1 Streptomyces alkaliphilus
GGTGTGGCATCATCGCACCGCTGTCGAGTGCCAGGGGAGGCGCCGTGGACCGGGAAACGTCCTGTACCGCGTGCGGCGGATCCGCCGGCGGTGACGAGGGGGCGGTCTGTGGCTGCCGCGCCGGTCGACCCGCCGAGGCACCGGCGGGCGCCGCCCCGACACCTGTCGCCGAGGACCCGCGGACGCTGGTGATCCGTCCGGTCGCGGTGATCGCGTCCGGCTCGCCGACCGGCGTGCCGCAGGAGCGACTGACCCGACCGGTGCGACAGCCGGAGCGGGGGCCGAACCCCGGCGACGTGGCGATGTTCACCGAAACCGCCCCGCTGCCCCGGATCGTTCCCGGCGAACTCGTCCCCGAACGGTTCGCGAACGGGGCCCCCGATCGCGAGGCGCCGGAGTCCGGTGCCCTCGAACTCCGCGGTTCCGCCCCCCTCGTCTACGC
>NZ_VKHT01001744.1 GCF_014141535.1 Streptomyces alkaliphilus
CCCCCACCCCCCGCCGGGCCCACCGAACCCACCGGGCTCGACGACACGCCGGAGGCCACGGTCTCCACCCATGTGCTGGACACCGCCCGGGGCCGCCCGGCGCGCGGTGTCCCGGTGGTCCTGTCCACCCGTGACCGCCCCCGGGGGGAGTGGCGTCCCCACGCCGAGGGCACCACCGACGCCGACGGCCGCTGCCGCGGCTTCCCCCCGCTGCCCGCCGGCACCGTGGAGGCCCGGTTGGTCTTCTCCACCGCCACCCATCCGGTCGCCCGTGTCGGGGAGGACGACACGCCGTTCTTCCCCGAGGTCGCGGTCGCCTTCGCCGTCACCCCCGGCGAACACCATCACGTCCCGCTGCTGCTCGCCCCCCACGGCTACACCGTCTACCGAGGGAGCTGCGGTCTCTTATCCACATCTGACGCCGCCGACGACGCACCAAGT
>NZ_VKHT01001745.1 GCF_014141535.1 Streptomyces alkaliphilus
GGTACGGAAAACGCCGGCCCGGCCGCTCTCGCGGAGCGGTCGGACCGGCGCCCCGGGGTGCTACTTCTTGGCCGCCTTGGCCGCGGCCTGCTTGCCGAAGCGGGCCTCGAAGCGGGCCACGCGACCACCGGTGTCGAGGATCTTCTGCTTGCCGGTGTAGAAGGGGTGGCAGGCCGAGCAGACGTCGGCACGGATCGAGCCGCCGTTCACGGTGCTGCGGGTGGTGAAGGAGTTGCCGCAGGTGCAGCTGACCTGCGTCTCGACGTACTCCGGGTGGATGTCGCGCTTCATGGTGTCTCCTGTGTCGGGGAGGGTGCCGGGTCGCGGCGCCGTTTGCGCCACGTGAACCGGGACCGACGCACCAGTGTGCCGGCACTGGTCGTGACAGCCAAAACGTGACGGGAGGGGCCGGTATTCCCCTGTCCCTTTTACAAATCTGAC
>NZ_VKHT01001746.1 GCF_014141535.1 Streptomyces alkaliphilus
GGGGGTCGAGGACGCGGCCGGACTCAGCCGGGAGGCCACTCCAGGCCGCGACCGGCCAGCAGGTGCGCGTGGACGTGGAAGACCGTCTGGCCGGCACCCGCGCCGGTGTTGAGGACGATCCGGTAGCCGCTGTCGGCGACCCCCTCGTGCTCGGCGACGGCGCCGGCGGTCGCCAGCACATCGGCGGCGACGGCGGGGGCACCCGTCGCGAGGGAGAGCGCGTTCGGGTAGTGGGCGCGGGGGATGACCAGGACATGCGTGGGGGCCTGGGGGTTGATGTCCCGGAAGGCCACCGTGGTCTCGGTCTCCAGGACCACGGTGGCCGGAACCTCACCGGCCACGATCTTGCAGAACAGGCAGTTCGCGTCGGGTTCTCCAGCCATGGCCGGGATGCTACCGGTTCCCCGGGCACCCGGTGGGACGCGGGGCGGGAACGCC
>NZ_VKHT01000175.1 GCF_014141535.1 Streptomyces alkaliphilus
CGTCCTCCCCGCGCCGCTCCCCGCCCAAGGGGTCGGTCGGACTCCGGGCCCCGGTCTCCCCGAGCCGGCGGGAGAGGTGGGACATCCTCGTGTCCGCGTCTGCGGCGGAGACGGTCAGGAGTGCCCCCGGCCGCTCCCCCTCGTCGTCCCCGTGGTGGGAGCGCTCCTGACCGCCAAGGCCACGGACACGGCCACCGAGACGAGCACGGCGGCCGGCACCAGCACGGCCCGCCGGAGGTCGGGCCCCGACCGGAACCGCTCCGCCCCGCCCCGGGGCGGGAGACATCGGGGAGGGGAAGGCCGGGACACCCGGATCCCGAACCGGTGAACACGTGATCGCAGCAGGTGAGTGATCATGCGACCAGGGTGGCGTGGATCACCCGGACTCGGCGAGGAGAGGCGTTTTTCTGTGGACAACCCGGGCCGAAGCTCTCATTCCCTCACCCGAACGGGTGGGGACAGAGACCGAACGCCGGCCACGCTCCACAGCCGATTCGGCCGCCCTTCGGGGCCCGGGCCGCCTCCGGCCGTCCCGGAGAACAAGGCACGTGAGGTCGGGGACCGGTTTCTCAGGAGCCCCCGCCCCGGAACCCGGAGTTCTCCGGCAGATCCAGTTCGCTGCGGTTCAGCTCCTCCACATTGACGTCCTTGAAGGTGAGCACCCTCACCTGCTTGACGAACCGGGCGGGTCTGTACATGTCCCACACCCACGCGTCGGCCATGGTGATCTCGAAGAACACCTCTCCCTGGACCGAGTGGATCTGCATCTCGTAGTCATTGGTCAGGTAGAAGCGCCGTTCGGTCTCGATCACGTAGGTGAAGAGCCCGACCACGTCCCGGTACTCCCGGTAGAGCTTCAGCTCCATCTCGGTCTCGTACTTCTCGAGATCCTCGGCGCTCATCACGTGGTCCCTTCAGCCGCTCGTTCCCTCATTGTGCGCCGGCACCATGGCCCGGCGCCCCGGTTCGGACGGGTCCGCCCCCGGCTCACCTCCCTCGTGCTCCGCCTCCCCCCGTCCGCGTCATGCCGCGCAGGACCGGTCCGACGAGCACCGACAGCAGGATCAACACGGCCCCGGAGGCGATCGCCCACAGCAACGGTCGGAAGGGCCCGGGCTGCGAGAGCCCTCCGGGCAGATCGGCGAAGCCATGGGCCCGGGGCAGGGGCCCGAAACGCTCCGGAGGCCATACCGTGGCCTCCACCCGGGCGCTCACCCTGTCCCTCGGCACAGTGGCGGGCTCCCCTTCCATCAACCGGGTGCGGGAGTCCAGGGAGTCCGCCCGTCGGTCGCCCAGCAGGAAGAGCTCCTCCGGCGGAACCTCGTGCTCGAAGGGCGTGGTGGAGGCGGGCTCGCCCACGTCCAGGTAGCGCTCCACGATCGGACGCCCGTTGACCAGCAGCCGTCCCTCGTCCTCACAGCAGGCCACCGTGTCCCCGCCGATCGCCACCACCCGTTTGACCATGGGCAGCTCGCCCCAGCTGTCCTGCCGGAAGACCACCACGTCACCGCGACGCACCTCCGCCCCCGCGACCCGATGGGCGAGCACCCGATCATCGGGACGGACCGTGGGGGCCATCGAGTCGGTGGGGATGGCGTAGGGCTGGTAGAGCACGGCCACCAGGACGAAGCCGCCGAGGAAGAGCAGGCACCCGACGAGGGCCGTGATCCCGGACAGCCATCGTCCGAGACGTGCCCCATCGCGCCGCGCTGCGCCCATCCCACGTCCCTCCCGGAGTCCGATGGCCCCGACGCGGATGTTCGCGCCGGGAAGTACGGTCGGAAAGCGACCCTATCCGGCGGCGGCGCGATCCCGTAGACCGCCGCCGGTTCCCGGGACGACCCCGGAACGGAGCGCGGACGGCGCGTTCGGGCCGCGACCGGCCTCCGGTCACGCCCCGTCCCGGAACCGCGCCGAAGACATCAGCCGCCGTGGGACGTCCGTCGCCGGCGGTGCCACATCACCAACGGTACGGCGCCCGCCGCGCCCAGCGCGCCGGACAGGGCCGTCACCGGGAGGGCCGCCGAGGAGGAGGCGTTCAGCTCCTCGTAGCCGTCGGGAACCGGCAGGAAGGACCAGCGACCGAGGGGCCAGGCCACCACGATCGCGCGCCCGACCACCTCGTCCTCGGAGACGGTACCGCCCGTGGGGCCGTCCATGTGGTAGCGGGAGTCCAGGGAGCCCTGGCGGTGGTCCCCCATGACCCAGAGCCTGCCCTCGGGCACCTCCAGGGGGCCGAAGGGCCGGTCGTCGCACGGGGTGTTGCCGGGGTAGATGAAGTCCGTCTCGTCGACCGGCTCCCCGTTGACCGTCACCGGCCCGCCCTGTTCACAGGCGACGGTGTCCCCACCCACCGCGATCACCCGTTTGATCAGGTTCTTGTCATCGGGCGAGGGGAACGGCAACACGTAGCTGATCCCCTTCTGCACGGTGGCCCACGGACCGGATGACTCGGGGGACTCCCCCAGCCAACCGCCCGGATCACGGAACACGACGACCTCGCCGCGTTCCGGGGTGGCGCCGAACCACGGCGTCAGCTTGTCCACCAGGACCCGATCCCCCCGCTGGAGGGTGTTCTGCATCGAGTCGGAGGGGATGGAGAACGCCTCGAGCAGGAAGGTCTTGATGAGCAGGGCCAGTACCAGGGCGATGCCGATGAGGATCGGCAGTTCCTTCCAGAAGGAACGTTGCCCGGGCGGCCCCTTCCGGCGATCACCCTCCCCGGTCCCGGCCTCGTCACCGTCCCGGGCCCCGGGGCCCTCTCCCGGTTCCCCGGGGGGCCCGGCACCGGGCTCCGGGGGGCGCTCCCGTCGGGACGGGGGAACGCCGGGGTCGTCGGCGCCCCCGGGAAGCCCGTCGGACCCCTCGGGGCGGTCCTCCGGGTCCTCGTTCGCACCGGACCGGGCACCGACTGCCACGTCCCCCACATCCACTCCTCAGGCCGCTGGGGTCCACCCCGGGCGGGGTGGATCGTTGTCCTCCTCCTCCCCTAACGAGCGGGGGTTCCGCAGGCATCGGGGGGCGGGATATTTGATCAATTCTTTCCCGGGACACACAGCGCGCCCCGGGCACCACCCCCGCCCCGCGGTCAGGGATCGGGAACGGCGGCGAACGCCTCGACACCGTTGAGGGTCGTCCAATGGTCGAAGGGCCAGGCGATGACGACGGCGCGTCCCACCACCCGGTCCACCGGAACCGTTCCCTGCCCGGGGTCGTCGAGATAGAACCGCGAGTCCTGGGATCGGGAGCGGTGATCACCCAACACGAACACCCGTCCCTCGGGCACCGTCACGTCGAAGGAAAGGGTGGAGGGGGCGTTGCCCGGATGCAGGTACGGCTCCCTCAACGGGGTTCCGTTGACCGTGATCAACCCTTCGGCGTCGCAACACACCACGGTGTCCCCACCGACGGCGATCACCCTCTTGATCAGGTGCTCCCCGTCGTCCTCGGGCAGCAGACCGACCCAGCTCAGCACGGTCCGGGCCTCTCGGATCACCGGGGGGTACTCGGTGGCCTCGACGAAGGGGTCACCGGCCATCCAGCCACCCGGGTCCTTGAAGACCACGACCTCGCCCCGCGAGGGCTCCCATCCGACCCAGGGACTGAGTTTGTCCACCAGGACCCGATCGTCGATACGGATGGTCTGTTCCATGGAGCCCGAGGGGATGACGAAGGGCTGGACGAGAAAGGTCTTGATGCCCAGGGCTATGGCCAACGCGATGACCAACAGGATGGGTATCTCACGAGTGGTGCGCAGGCGGCGGCGGCGTTTGATCCGCTTGGCCGTCCGTCGGCGGGCGGCCCGCCCCTCGACCGGGCCCCCCGCCTCGGGGGTCCGTCCCGCCGACCTGCGAGCGCTCCCGCCTCCGGCGCGACCCGGGGGGCGCCCGCGCCTACCCACCGGTTCCCCGCACGGAGGCGTGGCGGTCGAGCGGCCAGACGATCACCTCGGCACGGCCTATGACCCGATCCTCGGGGACCGTGCCACCGCCGGGCCGGCCGAGAAGGTCACGGGAGTCGACGGAGTCGGAGCGGTGGTCACCCATCACCCACAGCCGCCCCTCCGGGACGCGGATGTCGAACTCGACCTCCGAGGCGGTGTTCCCCGGATGGAGCCACGGCTCCTCCAGGGGGGCGTCGTTGATCTCCAGACGACCGCGTTCGTCGCAGCAGCGCACGCGATCACCGCCGACCCCGATGACCCGTTTGACGTAGTCGTGCGCGGGCGCCCGGCCGATCCCGACGGAGGAGGCGAGGGTGCGCACGGTGCGCATCGGCGGCCCGACCGGGTCGCCCTCCCCCGAGAAGATGCCGGTGCCGTCGAAGACGACGACATCACCGCGGCGGACCTCCCCGCCGAAACGATAGGCGAGCTTGTTGACGAGCACCCTGTCACCGACCTCCAGGGTGGTCTGCATGGAACGGCTGGGGATGACGAAGGGCTGCGCGACGTAGCTGCCGATCAGCAGGAACACCACCAGCGGCACTCCCATCAGCAGCGCTCGGCGGCGCCCGCCCGTGCGGGATGGGCGCCGCGGGCCGTCGGCGTCCCTCGAACCGTCGACCCCCGCGGGGGAGTTCTCCCCGGTGGGACCAACGTGCCGTCCCCCGCGGGCGTTCCCGGTGGTTCCCGACGAGGCACCGGGAGCGGAGGTCCGGCCGGTGAACGCGACGGAGCGCGACCGCGGGCCGGCCTCCCCTGAGGGGGTGACGCCGCGGTCGCGCTCCGTGCGGTGTGCGTCGGTGTCGGCCACTCCGTGATGGTAACCGGGTGGCGACGAAAACGACTCAGCGCTCGCGCTTCTCCTTGATCTTGGCGGCCTTGCCGCGCAGCTCACGGAGGTAGTACAGCTTGGCCCGGCGAACCGCGCCGCGGGTCACGACCTCGATCTTCTCGACGACCGGGGTGTGGACGGGGAAGGTCCGCTCCACACCGACGCCGAAGCTGACCTTGCGGGCGGTGAAGGTCTCCCGGACGCCGGAGCCCTGACGGCGGATGACGACGCCCTTGAACTGCTGGACACGGGAGCGGTTGCCCTCGATGACGCGCACGTGGACGTTGACGGTGTCGCCGGGACGGAAGGCCGGGATGTCGTCGCGGAGCGACGAGGCGTCAACACTGTCGAGGAGGTTCATGACCTACTGCTCTCCTCGCCGATGCCACAGGTCATCGGCGGAATCTCATGGGGTGAACGGATGAACTGATCGGGTCCCGCTGCGGGATGCTCTCGCGTCCCACGGGGAGGTGCCACCGCGGCGGACGCCGGCCCCCTGTGGCAGGGGCGCGCGCCGTTCGACGGCAACGGCTCATTCTTCCACGGCGCCGGGGCGGGGCCCAAATCGACCGTCCGGTCCCGACTCCCAGCCGAGTTCCGCGAGAAATCGGCGGTCACCGGGGTCCCAGCTCTCCGGGGGGGCGGCGCGCAGCAGGTCGGGACGGTGTTCGGCGGTGCGTCGCAGCGCGTGGTCCCGGCGCCAGCGCGCGATGTGGCCGTGATGGCCTCCGAGGAGGACCTGCGGGACCTCCCGCCCCCGCCACACCGGGGGTTTGGTGTAGACGGGGCCCTCCAGGAGGTGGGCCATGGAGCCCGCCGCGAAGGAGTCGTCGCGGTGGGACTCGGCGTTGCCGAGAACACCCGGCAGCAGCCGGACCACGGCCTCCACCATCACCAGAACGGGCGCTTCTCCACCGGCGAGGACGTAGTCCCCGATGGAGAGTTCGCGCACCTCCGCGCGCTCCGCGTACTCCTCCACCACCCGACGGTCGATGCCCTCGTACCGTGCGGGGGTGAAGATCAGGTGGGAGCGGTCGGCCAACTCGGCGGCGACCTCCTGACCGAAAGGGCGTCCGCTGGGAGTGGGCACCACCAGCACCGGGCCCCGGGACCCGGCTCCCCCGTCGTCCGCGTCGGGATCGGCCGGGGTGTCGGCCGGGGTGTCGGCGAGGATCTCATCGAGTGCCTCCCCCCACGGCTCGGGTTTCATGACCATGCCGGGGCCGCCCCCGTAGGGGGTGTCGTCCACGGTGTGATGGCGGTCATGGGTCCACGCGCGCAGGTCGTGCACCCTGATGTCCAACAGACCCCGATCGGCGGCCCTGCCCACCAGCGAGAGCCGCAGCGGGGCGAGGTACTCGGGGAAGATCGTGATGACGTCCAGGCGCATCAGAGGTCACTCCCCCGCGCCCCGTCGTCGCTCCCCCCGTCTGCGGGCTCGCCCCCGGTCACGTCGAGCAGGCCGGGGGGCGGGGTCACCACCAGGTGGCCGGCCGCCAGATCGACCTCGGGGACGATGGCGTGGACGAAGGGGATCAGCACCTCGCCCCCGTCCGCGCGTTCCACGACCAACAGGTCCTGTCCCGGTGGGTGGGAGATCTCGGTGACCCTGCCCACCGGCGTGCCGTCCGCCGTCACCACATCCAGGTCCACGAGTTGGTGATCGTAGAACTCCTCCGGGTCCTCCGGTGTCTCCTCCGGGTCCACCTCGGCGATCAAAAGGGTGTTGCGCAGTGCCTCGGCCGCGGAGCGGTCCCGCACTCCGGCGAAGCGGAGCAACAACCGACCGCTGTGGACCCGACCCGCCTCGATGGTGAGCGGTCCGGCCTCGGGGGGGTCGGTGGTCAGGACCGCTCCGGGGCCGAGCCGGAGCTCCGGCTCGTCGGTGCGGACCTCGACAGTGACCTCACCGCGGATGCCGTGGGCCCGGCCGATGCGGGCGACGACGAGCTGCACGGGATGGGGTGCCTTCCGGGAACTGGAGGGG
>NZ_VKHT01001747.1 GCF_014141535.1 Streptomyces alkaliphilus
GACACGGTCTCCGACGAGAAGGACCTGGCGACCCAGCTGTCGATCATGGAGCCGTTCCTCCAGGCGTACTTCCCCTTCGCCTGCCCCTACGAGCGGGAGGCCTGAGCGGGACTCCCGGCACCGCCGCGGGGCCCGGGGTGGGACGCGGTTCCGTCGCACCCCGGGCCCCGCGGCGTTCCGCTTCCCCGCGAGCGGCGGCGGAACGGACGCGCCGGGGCCGGGCCGGTCGGTTCCCGCCCGGACGGGGCCCGACCGCTCGGGACCGCCGCCCCCACAGCAGGCGCCACGGCAGCACCGCCGCCTCCCACTGCACCGCCGCCGACAGCTTGGAGTCCCCGGCACGGCGGGCTCCGAAGCGGATCGGCACCTCCACCACCCGTACCCCGCGCACCACGGCCCGGTGCTTCAGCTCCACCTGGAAGGCGTGGCCGGCCCC
>NZ_VKHT01001748.1 GCF_014141535.1 Streptomyces alkaliphilus
GGGCCTCCGGGTAGCGCTCGAAGGGAACGGTCGCCTCCGCGCCTTCCCGGCCCCTCGGGCGGGCGGGGGCGCTCCGTCGCCGGGGCAGAGGACGGCGGCGACGAGTTCGGCGCCCGCACGGGTGACACGTTCGCCGAGGGCGTCCCCACCCGACGATCCGCCGGCCCGGTCCTCCGGGCGGCGTGGACGCCGGTCGGCAGGACCGTGGCCCGGAGGTGGGAGAAGGAGGGGCGCAGCCCCGGCCCGGGAAAACCGGTGACCCCGGCCGAGGCGATGTCCATCGCGTGCTCGCGCAGTTCGATCATCTCGGTGCGCACGTCGACCGCACCGGCACCGGTCCGCGAACGAACCGCCTCGTGGACGGCGGTCGGCAGCCGATCGGCGAGCAGACGGGGGGCCGGGGGGCGACCGGTACCGGCCGAGACGGCGAGGAT
>NZ_VKHT01001749.1 GCF_014141535.1 Streptomyces alkaliphilus
GGCTCCCCACCGCTTTCCGCCACGCTCCACTCCCGTTGCCCGTGTTCTCCCGCGTCTTCCCCGTGTTTTCCCGCCTCCCGCCCGGACCCGGCCGGGTCCGGGCGGCCACCGGGTACGCCGCAGCGTAACGCCCGGTGGGGTGTGGGGTCGGGCACACCGGCACCTCGCAGGTCAGCGGGGAGTTGACGGGCCGAATCGCGGCATGGTGCACTCATCGCTGCCCACGCGGCGACAGGAGAGGAAGCCGGTGCGAATCCGGCGCGGTCCCGCCACTGTCACCGGGGAGCGCTCCCCCATCGAGGGGCCACGGTCCGTCGCCGGACCGGAAGGCCGGGGGCGCGCGGATCCGGGAGCCAGGAGACTCTCGTCGCCGTTCACGTCGACCCGGGGCGCGGACCCCGAGGGAGGACACCTCGTCATGACCGGCGCCGGAC
>NZ_VKHT01001750.1 GCF_014141535.1 Streptomyces alkaliphilus
CTCCTTCGGGGGCCGGTGGTCGGGTCGGGGCCGCGCCGCTCGCGCCGGTTCCGGTCGACGGCTCGTACAGGCGGGCCAGGCGCAGCCGGTTGATGCCGGCGAGTTCGACGCGCGTCACCTCCCGCTCGACATCGGGGGGGTTGTCCAGCCGACGGCGCAGCGCGTCGCGCATCTCCTCGGCGGTGCGGCCGGTGGCGCGGATCAGGAAGACGTGGCCGAAACGCTCCTGATAGGTGAGGTTCAGCTCCAGCAGTTCGGCGCGCAGCGCGGGCGGGGCATCGGCGGCCCCGCGCTGTTCGCGGGCGGAGAGCGGATCGCCCGGACGGGGGCGGCCGATCGGCGGATGGCCGGCGAGCGCACGGTCCAGACCCTTCTCCGACAACGCCGCGACGGCGGCGTCGGAGGCGGCGCGGGCGGCGGCCGCGTCCGGGAG
>NZ_VKHT01001751.1 GCF_014141535.1 Streptomyces alkaliphilus
CGGTGGGTACGTGGAGGTGCCGGTCCTGCGCTGCTACGGCGAACCGCTGATCGACGCGGTGCGCTCCGGTGCGGTGCCGGAGGAACCGGTGAACTGGTGCTGGAGCGGGGCGACGTCCTCGCCCCCCGCGTCCGATCCGGGCCAGATGGAGGAGAGCTGGCCGACTCTCTCCTCCAGGGTCATCCGGGCCAGCAGATCGGCCGCGCGTTCGGCGGCGGACAGCTCCGTGTCCTGCCAGGGGTGAGGCATAACGCTCCTTGATGACGTGCCCGGACCGGCGTGAGGTGCCCGGGCGGCGGTGGGTGGTGCCGTTCGGCGGGGTCGGCGCGGGGTGCCGTCCGCCCCGTGCGCGTCGCGGTGTCCCGCCGGGGACCGCGACGCGGTGGACCGGTGGGTGCGGCGTTCCGGCCCGCTGGGCCGGCCCGTACCCGGG
>NZ_VKHT01001752.1 GCF_014141535.1 Streptomyces alkaliphilus
GGGCCCTTGAGGTCGGTGGGGGTGGTCCGGCGGCGGACGGCGTGGCCGGAGGCGAGGTGACGTCGGCAGATCGTCATCAGCGGCGGCCCCTCGGGCAGCAGGTCGGGGTGACACTCCTCCTCGTCGGTGTTCCGGTGCGGCGCCGGGAGAAGGTGGAAGGCCTCGTGGAGGGCTCCGGCGGTCTGCCACAGCCGGGTGCGGGCGATCGCCAGCTGACGGCCCGCCGCCGGGTACGGGGGACGGGTCGACTCGGCGAGGTGATCGAGGAGCCGGTGCAGGGCGGTGAGGTGGGCGTGCAGGACGTCCAGGTGAACGCGGTCCACCGCATCCCGGGGCCGGGCGGTCCGCTCGGTGAGGGAGCGGGTGTGGTGGCGCACTCCGGCGCTCGCGGCCCGCAGGTAGGGGTGCGCGTCGTTCGAGGGAGAGGGGGAG
>NZ_VKHT01001753.1 GCF_014141535.1 Streptomyces alkaliphilus
GGGTTGAACCTGTCCTACAAGCGCCGTGAGGCCCCGGCCGAGAACATCGACGCCGACGCCATGGCGGCCCGGCTGATGGAACAGATCGACCGGGAATTCGGCACCACCACCGAACCCACCCGGCCCGCACCGGCCGCACCCGGCCCCGGGCTGAACCTCTCCTACAAGCGGGAGCGGAACGAGGAGACCGGGCCCTCCCCCGAGCCCGACGCGCGCCGGGCCGCCCTGGACCTGCTGCACGCCGCCGGCCCCCGGGGCACCGGCGCCTCCGCCATGGAACGGGAGCTGAAGCCGCGGTTCGGTACCAGCCGACAGACCATCGTCGGCTGGCTCAAGGAATGGGCCGAGGACGGCACCGCCGTACGGGTCGGAAGCGGCACCAAGACGCGCTACGTCCACCGCGTCCACACCCCCGAAGAACCCCTGTCCG
>NZ_VKHT01000176.1 GCF_014141535.1 Streptomyces alkaliphilus
GACCCGGGCGGGGCGGGGAGAGTCGAGAGGAGGCCGGCCGTGGACGGTGAGGGAAGGCTCCCGGGCGACGGGACGGCGGAGCGCGCGGCCTTCGGCCCGACGATTCGCCACGGGATGTCCGACAGGGTTTCCGACAGGACTTCGGGCGGGGTTTCCGCGGGTGCCTCCCGGGCCGGGCGGCTGCGCCGCCTGGGCGGCGCGCTGGTGGCCTGCGGGCTGTTGCTGAGCGGCTGTGCCTCGATGCCGGGCTCGGGGTCCGTGCAGCGGGTGGACTCGGATCGTCGGGCGGACGCCGACAGCCAGGTGCGGGTCTTCGGGGTCAGCCCCCAGCCCGGAGCGCTGCCGCAGGACATCGCGCGCGGTTTCCTGGAGGCGATCACCAGCGACGAGGCGGACTACGCGACCGCCCGCGAGTACCTGACCCCCGAGGCCGCCGAGAACTGGGACCCGATGGCCGGCACCACGGTGTTGGCGGACGGCCCGTTGCTGGCCGGCCGCCCGGCGGATCCGGCGCTCGACGGCACCGGCTTCGCCTTCGAGATCTCCGGCACCCGCCTGGCGGTGGTGGACGGGGGGCACGTGTACGGCCCGGACGAGGGCACCTACCGGGAGCGGCTGTCGCTGGTGCAGGTGGACGACGAGTGGCGGATCGACCGGCTACCCGACGGGCTGGTGCTGGGCGAGTCGGACTTCCGCCGCATCCACCGCGCGGTCAACCGCTACTACTACGCGGACGTCGGCCCGGAGGCGAGCCCGGTGCCGGGCGCCTCGGGAGTGCTGGTGGCCGATCCGATCCAGGTGCGCAGCCGGGTGGATCCGGTGGGCGAGGCCGTCGCCGCGCTGATAGAGGGGCCGAGCCCCTGGCTGGAGCCGGTGGTGAGGACGTACTTCCCGGAGGGCGCGCGGCTGATGGGCGACAGCCGGCCGGCGCCGGACGAGTCGGGGGTGCTGACCCTGCGCCTGGCCGGTCTCCCCGCGGACACGGGGCGCACCCTGTGCGAACGGATGGCGGCCCAGACCCTGCACACCGTGCGGGGGGTGGGCTCCGCCGAGGTCACCGAGGTCCGGCTGGCGACCCGGGCGGGCCGGGAGCTGTGTTCCCTGACCTCGTTGGAGGCCCAGACCCGGGCGCCGGGGTTGTTGATCGGCACCCAGGAGCGGCAGTACCTGCTGGACGATGAGCGGCGCCTGGTCGCGATCGAGGAGGAGGGACAGCCGCGCCCGGTGGCCGGTCCGCTGGGTCGTGAGGGCCCGGGGCCGCGCGCGGTGGCGGTGCGCCGGGACGAGGAGGTGGCGGCGGCCGTCTCGGCGGACGGATCCACCGTGTGGGTGACCGAGTTGACGGGCGACGCCGACACCCTCGGCGAACCTTTGTACGTTTCCGCCAGTGGCACGGGCTCCCCTGGCGGCGCGCTGTCGGAGGAGGGGGCCGGGGAAACCGACCCCGTCGACGGGGGTGACACCGACGGGGGAGCCGATGACGCCGGGGCGACCGGCACGGCGGATGGTTCCGAGGAGCCGGGCGGCGCCGGGGACGGCGGGGATCCCGACACGGCCGACGCCCCCTTCACGGCTCCGGTCGGCGGTGTCTCCACCCCGAGCTGGGACGGCCTGGGGGACCTGTGGTTCGCCGACCGGGACGCGGAGGCGGTCTCCGGCGGCACCGGTGCGCTGTACCGACTCCCGCGCGGCGGGACGGTCCCGCAGGAGGTCGAGGTGCGGGGTCTGCGCTCCGGACAGCGGCTGGAGTCGCTGCGGGTCTCCTCCGACGGGACCCGGGTGGCGTTGCTGATCTCGCAGCGCGAGCGCACCGCCCTGTACCTGGGACGGATCGAGCGCTCGGCGGACCCGGCGGACGACGGCCGCGCGGGGGAGGACGGCCGCGCCGGTGACGACGCGGGCCCCGCCGTGGTCGTGGACGGTCTGCGGCCGATCGCGCCGCACCTGGAGAACGTGGTGGCCGCCTCGTGGGCCGGAGCCGGGCGGTTGGTCGTGGCCGGCCGTCCCGAGGGCGGCGTGGACCAGATCCAGTACGTGGGTGTGGACGGTTCGACGGTGCCGGCCGCCCCGGTGCCCGGCCTGAGCGACGTGACCGGGGTGACCGCCTCGGAACGCGAGGACCGGCCGCTGCTGGCGGAGTCGGCGGACGGGGTGGCCCGGCTCCAGCAGCAGGACGCCCAGTGGAAGGTGGTCATGGCGGACGGCACCGGACCGGTTTATCCGGGCTGACCCCGGCGGGTGGGGTTCCAACGGCCCGCGGCCGGTACCGGGGCGGCCGAAACCACTCGGATCGGCACGGCGTTTTTCCACAGGGGTGGCCCGGGTCACCCCGGGTCCGCCACAGTGGTCGGGTGCTCGGACCGGGGCCGCGATGGCCCGAGGAACTGGTCTCCCTGGTGCTGCCCGCGGCCTGCGCGGGGTGCGCCGGGCGGGGAGCCCTGCTGTGCGGTCCCTGCCGCGGGCTGCTGACCCGGGAGGGGCCGCGCCGCATCCGGCCGCGTCCCGAGCCGCCCGGGCTGCCGCCGGTGCTCGCCGCGGCGGTGTACGCGGATCAGACCCGCGCGGTGCTGCTGGCCCACAAGGAGCGCGGCCGGCTGCCCCTGGCCGGTCCGCTGGGCGTCGCCCTGGCGGGGGCGGTGTGGGCGGCGGTGTCGGCCGCGCGGGCCCGACCCCGCCCCGGCGAGCTGGTGCGGCTGGTCCCGATTCCCTCGGAACGGGCGGCGGTGGCCCGGCGCGGCCACGACCCGGTGCTGCGGATCGCCCGCGCGGCCGCCGCCTGTCTGCGCCGCTCGGGACACGGCGCGCGGGTGGTGCCCTGTCTGGGACGGAGTCGTCCGGCGGCCGACCAGGTGGGACTGGGGGCGGCCGAGCGGTGGGAGAACCTGGCCGGGGCGCTGGTCGCCGTCCGCCCGCCCGCCTCCACCGTGGCCGGCTCGGGACCGGTGGTGCTCGTGGACGACCTGATCACCACCGGGGCGACGCTCGCGGAGGCCGCCCGGGCGCTCCGCGAGGCCGGTTGGGTCGCGGCGGCAGGGCCGTCCCGCGGGCCGGCGGACGATCTCACGGCCGCGCTGGTGGCGGCGGTGGTCGCGGGGCCGCCGCCGGGTGGTCGACCCGAGGTGGGGCCGAGCCGGTGAGAGCGCCGGGGTCATCCGCCGACGGCCGGCCGGGGACCCCGGACACCACCCGGTTCCCGAGGGGCGCCCCCCGGGGCAGACGGGCCCCATCGGCCACAGGGGGCCGATCGGATCCCGAGGGGGCCGTCCAGCGGGTGCCGCACCCCCCTGACCGGAGGTATTTTCGAGGAACAGAACCTTCCACCGCCGGCCCCTCCCATCGGGCGCCGGAGCTGCGCGAACCGGGGATCGGCACCTCCGGGGCCGGACGAGGTGGACGCTCCCGAGAGGGGTTGAGGGCATGGCGCGGGTTTGCCGCTTCACCCCCGGGTATGGAGTGACGTACCGGTGCGCGGGCGGGGCCCCGGGACGTGTGGTTCCGCTCCCGTGTCCCACGGGGGCAACCGTCCCCGCCGCCGGTGAGGAGTTCTTCGGGCAGGCGCCCGGAGACGCTCGGAGGGATCCGGATCGAGGAGGTGGGAGCCGCACCCCGATGTAACCCGAGGGGAGCGCCGGAAGATCCCCCGGACCCCTCGGACCCGGTGCACCAAGGGCGGCGACCGCCGGTGGCGGCCCGCCCGGGAACGGAGTTCTGCGTGGACATTGTCGTCAAGGGCCGCAAGACGGAGGTGCCGGAGCGCTTCCGGAGGCACGTGGCCGAGAAGCTCAAGATCGACAAAATCCAGAGGATCGACACGAAGGTCCTCAGCCTCGACGTGGAAGTGTCCAAGGAGCCCAACCCCCGGCAGGCGGACCGCTCCGACCGGGTGGAGATCACGTTGCGGCACCGGGGCCCGGTGATCAGGGCCGAGGCATCCGCCTCCGACCCCTACGGCGCCCTGGACCTGGCGGTGGAGAAGCTCGAGACCCGTCTGCGCAGGCGGCACGACAAGCGCACCTCCCGGCGCGGTCGTGACCGCATCCCCGCGAGCGCCGTGCCCGCCACGGTCATCGGCGCCGCCACCATCAACGGCGACGGGGAATTGGGCCCGGCCTCCCCGGAGGAGAAGGAGGAGCCGCAGATCCGGCGGGTCGGCCCGCTCGAGGTCGAGGGCGACGGACCGCTGGTGGTCCGGGAGAAGACCCACGCCGCCGCCCCCATGTCGCTGGACCAGGCGCTCTACGAGATGGAGCTGGTGGGCCACGACTTCTACCTGTTCGTGGACGCCGACTCCAAGCAGCCCAGCGTCGTCTATCGCCGGCACGCCTACGACTACGGGGTGATCCGGTTGGAGAACGACCCGCTGGCGGAATCCGCTCCGCCGGAGGCCGGGGACTCCTTGGGTACCTGACCGCACGGCGCCGGGGCCCGGGCCGGTGGGACGCGCGGTGGCCCGCGCGACCCACCGGCCCGGGCCCCGGGGATTTCGCCTCCCGGACGACCGGAGCCGCCGGATGTCCGGAGCCCCCACCGGGTGCCGTTCCCGGCGCTCCGTCGACGGTCCCGGTACCGTGCCGTCGTTCCCCGGCCGTTCTTCGGTCGCTCTTCGGCCCGGAACCGGCCCCGCCATCCGTGATGCGACGGACCGCGCCCGGACCGTGGAATCATGGCCCGAACCCGATCGGTCTCCCTTGGCGCCCGATCGGGAACGCACCGGCTCACGGGGGAGAAGAGGGATCATGGTCAACGGCTTCGGCCCCGGGACCGCGGCCGACGGTCCCGCGCCCGGGGATCACCGCGCGGAGCCGATCCGGGTCCTGGTCGTCGACGATCACGAACTCTTCCGTCGCGGCCTGGAGATCGTGCTCGCCCACGAGCCGGACATCCTGGTGGTGGGCGAGGCGGGCGACGGCTCGGAGGCCGTGGAGAAAGCCGCCGACCTGCTCCCGGACATCGTGCTGATGGACGTGCGGATGCCCCGCCGGGGCGGGATCGAGGCGTGCACCGCCATCAAGGAGGTGGCCCCCAGCGCGCGGATCATCATGTTGACGATCAGCGACGAGGAGGCCGACCTCTACGAGGCGATCAAGGCGGGTGCCACCGGCTACCTGCTCAAGGAGATCTCCACCGACGAGGTCACCGCCGCGATCCGGGCCGTGGCCGACGGGCAGTCCCAGATCAGCCCCTCGATGGCGGTGAAGCTGTTGACCGAGTTCAAGGCGATGGTCCAGCGCACCGGCGAGGAGCAACGGCTGGTGCCGGCGCCCCGGTTGACCGCCCGCGAGCTGGAGGTCCTCAAGCTCGTCGCCACCGGGAGGAACAACCGGGAGATCGCCCGCGACCTGTACATCAGCGAGAACACCGTCAAGAACCACGTCCGGAACATCCTGGAGAAGCTGCAACTGCACTCCCGGATGGAGGCCGTGGTCTACGCCGTGCGGGAGAAGATCCTCGATCTCGAGGGGGGCTGAGCGGCCGGCCCGCCGGCCGCCCCGGCTACGACCCGCCGGCCTCCGGCGCGAACTCCGTCGCCTCTCCGAGTGCCTCCACCAGTGCCGGCGCGGCGGTCGCCGGCACCACCCGCTCCACCCGGATCCTTTCGGCCGCCACCCAGCCCGCGGCCTCCCGCAGCGCGGCGGCCACCGCCGGCGCGGACCGCCGCGCCGCGGCGGACGTGCCCTCGAAACCGACCCGCCGGGCGATCAGCACCCCGCCCCGCTCGCGGGCCGGGTCCACCCGGGCGACCAGGTGTCCCCCGGCGAGCACCGGCATCGCGAAGTAGCCGTGGATCCGCTTCTCCTTCGGGGTGTACGCCTCCAGCCGGTGCGCCATGCCGAAGATCCGCTCGGTGCGGCGCCGGTCCCAGATCAGGGAGTCGAAGGGGGACAGCAGGGTGGTGCGGTGCCGACCGCGCGGGGGCTCCCGCAGCGCGGCCGGGTCGGCCCACGCCGGCTCCGACCATCCGTCGACCGCCACCGGCACCAGATCGGTGTGGGGCAGGGCCTTCGCGACCGAGGCGTTGGACAGCCGGTGCTGGTCGGCCAGGTCGGCGACGGTCGCCACGCCCAGGGCCCGCCCCGCCCGGCTCACCAGCTTCCGCACGCAGCTCTCGTCGTCGAGGTCGTCGTGGAACAACTCCCCCGGGACGGCCCGGTCGGCGAGTTCGTACACCCGTTTCCAGCCGCGCCGCTCGCGGCAGACCACCTCACCCACGTCCAACAGCCACTCCACGGCGATCTTCGTCTGCGACCAGTCCCACCAGGGGCCGCCGCGCTTGGCGCCACCCAGCTCGGTCGCGGTCAGCGGCCCCTCGGCGGCGAGCCGCTCGCGGACCGCGGTCAGAGCCGTCCCGGTGTCCTCCAGCCGGTGCCAGCGGTATCCCCGTTCCCGGTGGGCCCGGCGCCGGAAGGCGAACAGCGGCCAGTCCTCGATGGGCAGGACGCAGGCCGCGTGCGACCAGTACTCGAAGGAGTGACCCGGGGTCCAGTAGGCGGCCTCCACGGCGGGCCTGCCGACGGCGCCCAGCCGGGCGTAGGGGACCAACTCGTGCGAGCGGGCCAGGACGGAGATGGTGTCCAGCTGCACCGCGCCCAGCCGGCGCAGCATGCCGTGCACGCCGGCGCGGCGGTCGGGAGCGCCCAGCAGACCCTGGGCGCGCAACGCGAGGCGGCGGGCGTCGTCCGCCGACAGCTCCGCCTCCGGGGTCGGGCCGGGGCGGGAGCCGCGCCGGGGCCGGCCGGCCCCGGCCCTCGGTGCGTCGG
>NZ_VKHT01001754.1 GCF_014141535.1 Streptomyces alkaliphilus
GGCTGATCCTGCTGCTGCGCCTGGCGATCACCTGGGTGGGGTTGTGGCTGGGGCTGCTGGTGCGCAATCCCGACACGGTCGGCGTCATCGTCTTCCCGCTGGCCTTTCCGCTGACCGCGCTGTCGAACGTGTTCGTCGCGCCGGAGATGATGCCCGGTTGGTTGGCGACGATCGCGGCGTGGAACCCGCTCTCCGCGACCGTGGCCGCCTGCCGGGAGTTGTTCGGCAACCCCGGGGCGGGCGGGGATTCCTGGCCGGCCGCGCACGCGCCGCTCCTGGCGGTGGTGTGGCCGCTGCTGCTGATCACTGTCTTCGCGCCGCTCGCGGTGCGTCGCCACCGGCGGATGGAGCGCTGAACGACACGACCGGGCCGGCTCGCCGGGCCGACTCGAAACCCCCGGGGCCGCCCGGGACCTCTCGGTCCCGGGC
>NZ_VKHT01001755.1 GCF_014141535.1 Streptomyces alkaliphilus
GGATACAACCGCAGCACCTCCGCCTCCCCCGCCGGGTCACGGTCCACCACCACCGGCCCGGCGGCCAGGATCAGACGCTCCTCCCCCGCCCATCGGATCGGGTACAGACGCGCGGCGTTGTCCGCGTCCAGCACGAGCAGGCGGGCGGTGGTGCCGTCCGGACCCCGCACGGTGAACAGCGCCTCCGGCCCCGGCTCCTCCACCACGTGCACCCGGGTCCCGGGGCCGGTGTCCGCCGCCCGGGGCACGGCGCGGGCGGGGCCCTCCAGCGAGGTGCCCTCCGCCGTGGCGAGCCGGACGGGAATCCCCGGATCGGCCGCCAGGACGGTGAGCGGCCCCGCGGGGCCGGGGAGGGTTCCCGTCTCCTCCAGCCGGGTCAGCGGGCGGGCGGTCGCCCACTCCAGCCGCTGTCTCTTATACACAGCTCCG
>NZ_VKHT01001756.1 GCF_014141535.1 Streptomyces alkaliphilus
ATAAGAGACAGGGGTGAGCCGGGGCAGCCGGCGGGTGACGCCGGCCGCCACGAGGGCCACCAGCGCGGTGGGGACCGCCAACACCGCGATCAGCGGCAGGCCGTCGGTCATGGCGGCGCCGAGCAGTTCCCGCCGGGAGAAGTGACCGCGGGGCAGGGTGCGCAGCAGGTGACCGGCGGGGATGGCGACGGCCGCGGCGGCGGTGGTCCAGGCCCATACGCAGAGCGGGATCAACACCCGGTGGGAGGGCCGGCCGGGCGGGAAGCGGCGGACCGTCCACAGCACGCCCAGCGCGCAGAGCGCGAGCAGGACGCCGGCCTGGAGCCACTGGGCCGCCGGCTGCCAGGTGTCGTGGACCAGGGGTGCGGGGACGTCCTCCCGCCACGGGTCCCGCCCCGTCCCGACCGCGGTTGCCCGGCCGGGGCGGGG
>NZ_VKHT01001757.1 GCF_014141535.1 Streptomyces alkaliphilus
CCGCAACCTGACCGCGCAGGTGCGGGACATCGCGCAGGTGACGACGGCGGTGGCGAACGGTGATCTGACCCAGAAGGTCACGGTGGACGTGGCCGGGGAGATGTTGGAGCTGAAGAACACCGTCAACCGGATGGTGGACCAGCTCTCGTCCTTCCAGTTCGAGGTCACCCGGGTCGCCCGGGAGATCGGTGACGAGGGCGTCCTCGGCGGTCAGGCGTCGGTGCAGGGCGTGGACGGGTCCTGGAAGGACCTGACGGACTCGGTGAACACGGCTTTCCGCAACCTCACCGGTCAGGTGCGCAACATCGCGCAGGTGACGACGGCGGTGGCGAACGGTGATCTGACCCAGAAGGTCACGGTGGACGTGGCCGGGGAGATGTTGGAGCTGAAGAACACCGTCAACAAGATGGTGAACCAGCTCTCCTCGTT
>NZ_VKHT01001758.1 GCF_014141535.1 Streptomyces alkaliphilus
CCCCGCCCCTACGGCTCGTCCGCGCCCCTGGCCCGCAGCAGCGGCACGTCACCGTCCATCGGCAGCAGTTCCGCCGTGGTCGACCACCCCGGCCGGGTCCCCGTCCCCGCCGAACCCACCGCCGCGTGCGGCTGGGCCGGCGTCTCGCACCACCCCGTGGAGTGGGGTTCGGGGAACGCGCACACCCGGGTCACCACCCGACCGTCCGGCCGGGTCAACGAGAGTTCCACCCGCAGCGGACGGCCGTCGTCGTTGCGGTGGGAGACCCGCGCCCGGGTCCCCTCCCGGTCGGTCACCACACACGCCATGGCCTCCACCCCGACCGGTGCCGTGACGGGCGGCCCGCACCGGGCCCCGCCGTGGCCGGCCGGCGACCCGGGCGGCCCCGGCGGGGCCCCGGCCGGCGCCACGCCCTCGGCGTCGTCC
>NZ_VKHT01001759.1 GCF_014141535.1 Streptomyces alkaliphilus
TGCGGTGCTGATGTTGATCGACAGCATCCGGGAGCCGCACGGCGACCGGTCCGGCGAACTCCCGGAGGAGGGAGTGGCCGGGGGAACCGCCCTGCCCCTGGTCCGACGGCGTACCGCCTAGTGCCGCGCCGGCCGGACCCCGTCCCTCGGGGAGCGGCCCGCGGTCCGGAGCCTCGCAAGGCGCCGGACCGCTCCCGTGGCGGACGTCCGCTTCGGCGATCCGGACGATTCGACACCGCGACGAGGTGCCGTGCCGGACACCGCGACGGGCGGGGCCCGGCCGGCGCGGCACCGGTGCCGCCGGCGGGGGATCCCGCACGAAGAACTCGTCCCGGGCCGCACCGACCTCCCACCGGAACCGCCGGTGGGGCGGCCGCGGGTGAACACCGAACACACCTGGAGGCAAGACGATGAGCACCAA
>NZ_VKHT01001760.1 GCF_014141535.1 Streptomyces alkaliphilus
TCCTCGATCACGATCCCCGCCCCCGAGGGCGTGGCCGGATCCACCGTGCTCACCGGGGCCACCACCACGAACGGCACCCCGTGGTGCCGCGCCAACACCACCAGCGGATACGTACCGACCTTGTTGGCCACCGCGCCATCGGCGGCGATGCGGTCGGCCCCCACCAGGACCGCGTCCACCCGACCCGCCGCGAACAGCGATCCGGCGGCGGCGTCCGCCAGCACCGCGTACGGCATCCCCTCCCGCCCGGCCTCCCAGGCGGTCAGCCGCGCACCCTGCCACAGCGGACGGGTCTCGTCCACCCACAGCCGTTCCAGCAGGCCCGCGCGGTGCGCCGCGCGCACCACCGCCAGCGCCGTGCCACCGCCCCCGGAGACCAGGGTCCCGGTGTTGCAGTGCGTCAACAGCCGCCACCCTCC
>NZ_VKHT01001761.1 GCF_014141535.1 Streptomyces alkaliphilus
CTGCGGGAGACCGCGACCCGCCCCCGTCCGGCCCGCCGCCGTCCGCTCGCGGAGGACCGTCCGGTCGCCCGGGTCCTGGTGGACAAGGGTTTGGTCCACCTCGACCGCTACTTCGACTACGCGGTCCCCGCGTCGATGGCGGAGACCGCCCTGCCCGGCGTCCGGGTCCGGATCCGTTTCGGCGCGGGGGAACGCGGTGGGCGCAGGGAGGGCGGACGACTGGTCGACGGATTCGTCGTCGAACGACTGACCGAGAGCGACTTCCCCGGCCGACTGGCCCCCCTGGCCAGGGTCCTCTCGCCCGAGCCCGTCCTGCGCCCCGACCTGTTGGAACTGTGCCGCGCCGTCGCCGACCGGTACGCCGGTTCCCTGGCCGACGTCGTGCAACTCGCCGTGCCCCCCAGGATGGCCAGGGCCG
>NZ_VKHT01001762.1 GCF_014141535.1 Streptomyces alkaliphilus
GGGGCGAGGGCCAGGGGGGTGGTGTCGGCGTGCAGGATGCTGGTGTAGGCGAGGTGTTCCACACCGGCGGCGAGGGCCGCGTCGATGACGGCGCGGTGCTGGGGCTCCCGACGGCCGACCTCGTTGCCCGAGATCAACAGGACGCGGCGGGCGCCGTCGAGGGCCCCGGGGAGGGTGTCGGGACGGTCGTGGTCGGCCTCGCGGACCTCCACGCCGAGGGCGGCGAGATCCTTCGCGCGCTCCGGTGAGCGGACGCCGGCGATGATGTCGCCGGCGGGGACGCCCCGGGCGAGGAGGGCGTCGATGGTCAGGCGGCCGAGGGAGCCGCCGGCTCCGGTGACGAGGATCACGGGGAGGTTCCTTCCGGTGGTTCCGCCGGCCCGTCCGGGTCGGCGGTGGTCTCGGGGCTGTCGGGGGC
>NZ_VKHT01000177.1 GCF_014141535.1 Streptomyces alkaliphilus
GGGGCGGGGCGTCGAGCGACGGCCCCCGTCCCCCGACCGCCGCGAAGGGGGTGGCGGAACCTCTCCCGATGCGCCCCGTGCGGCCGGACCCGTGGCTCGAAGTCCCTTGCCGCCGCGCACCGGTGTGCGCATTTCCTGGTTGCCGCCACCGCGGGGAAGGTTGCCGCGCTCCCCGAAAATTTTTCGGATCCCCTCACTGGTCGCGCTGTGTGTTCGAATGATTTCCCGCCGTGTTGACGGGGGTGGTGCTCCGGAGCGGGGAGCCCCGGGGCCCTCGACGCAAGCGGGACACGCCGAAAAAAGGTTGCCCCCGGGAAGAGTGCTGGTTGCGGCTCGGTCTCGCCCGTCTGCCGGCCGTTCACAACTATGGGGTTGCGCAGTAATGTGCGGCCACCAGAACCGGCCCTACCACCGCCAACCCCTGAGGTGGATGATGCAGATAGCCCGATCCAAGGCTGCCGCGGTCGCGGCGGCGGTTTCGATCTCACTGGTCGCGACCGCCTGCAGCAGCGAACGCGACACGTCCGACGACGCGGCCCCCACGGAGGCCTTCGTCTTCGGCGCCGCCGGCAACCCGGCGTCCCTCGACCCCTTCCTCGCCAGCGACGGCGAGACCTTCCGCATCTCCCGCCAGGTGCTCGAGACCCTCCTGGACCACGAGTCCGGCGGCTCGGAACTGGTCGGCGGCCTCGCCGAGGAGTGGGAGAGCAACGACGAGGGCACCGAGTGGACCTTCTTCCTCCGGGACGGGGTGACCTTCCACGACGGGGCCGAGCTCACCGCCGAGGTCGTCTGCCAGAACTTCGACCACTGGTACAACCTCACCGGCACCTACCAGTCGACCGCGCTCACCTACTACTGGCAGGCCGAGTTCGGTGGCTTCGCCGAGAACGAGAGCGAGGACACCCCGGAGTCCAACTACGCGGGTTGCGAGGCGACCGACGACCTGACGGCCGTCATCCGGGTCAACGAGCCCTCCGCCGTCTACCCGGGCGCCTTCTCCCTCGCGGCCTTCGCCATCCACTCGCCCAACTCCATCGAGGCCTACAAGGACGACCAGGCCACCGGTGAGGGCGACGCCATCTCGATGCCGAACTACAGCCAGGAGGCCGGCACCATCGCCGGCACCGGTCCGTTCGAGCTGACCCGGTGGAACAAGTCCAGCGGCGAGGTGACCATCACCCGCTTCGACGACTACTGGGGCGAGACGGCCGGCTTCGAGGAGATCGTCTTCCGCACGATCCCCGACGAGGCGGCCCGTCGCCAGGCCCTGCAGACCGGTGAGATCCACGGCTACGACCTCGTCGCCCCCGGCGACGTGGACACCCTGCTGGACGCCGGCTTCCAGGTGCCCACCCGGGACGTCTTCAACATCTTCTACCTGGCGTTCACCCAGGAGAGCAACGAGGCGCTGGAGGACCTCCGGGTCCGGCAGGCCATCGCCCACGCCCTGGACCGGCAGACCCTGGTCGACACCCAGCTGCCCGAGGGCGGCGTGGTCGCCACCCAGTTCGTCCCCGACACCATCGAGGGCCACTCGGAGAACGTCACCACCTACGCCTACGAGCCGGACACGGCCCGGGACCTGCTGGCGGAGGCGGACGCCGAGGACCTGGCCCTCGACTTCTGCTACCCGACCGAGGTCACCCGGCCCTACATGCCCTCCCCGGCCGACCTCTTCGAGTTGATGAAGTCGGACCTGGAAGAGGTCGGCATCACCGTCCGGCCGCGCCCGATGCAGTGGACCCCCGACTACCTGGACACCACCCGGGACGGCGGTTGCAACCTCTACCTGCTCGGTTGGACCGGTGACTTCAACGACGCCTACAACTTCCTGGGCACCTGGTTCGACGGCTACTCCAAGGAATGGGGCTTCCGCAACGACGAGATCTTCGACGCCCTCGCCGCGGCCGCGGTCGAGCCCGACCTCGAGACCCGCGTCTCCATGTACGAGGAGATCAACGAGCTGGTGATGGACTTCCTGCCGGGCGTCCCGATCTCCTCCTCGCCGCCCTCCATCGCGTTCGCGGAGAACATCAACCCGCCGACCGTCTCCCCGCTGACGCAGGAGAAGTTCGCGGAGGGCTCCTTCAAGTAACCACCGCGGGCACGCACCGGTCGGGCCGCCCACCGCGCCCGACCGGCACCGCCCGGCCCCGGCTCCCCGCCGGGGCCGGGCGGACCGCTGCCCGTCCGGACCGGCCCCCGAGGGATGCCGGTCCGGACGGCGTTCGCGGCGGAGCGGAACCCGGATTCCACGGGTCCGCCCTCCCGTCCACCTCGCCGGCCGACCGCCGCGCCCACCCGTGTGCCGCGCCGGCCCGGCGGGTCCGCCCTCCCCGGGCCCCGTCGAAGCACGCGAACCACCGCGCGCACACCGCGTGACCCCTCGAGAAAGGCGCGTCAACTCCGTGTTGCGTCTCATCGTGCGCAGACTCCTACAACTGATCCCCACCCTGGTCGGGTTGTCGGTTCTGCTCTTCATCTGGCTCCACCGACTGCCCGGTGGTCCGACCGCCGCGCTGCTCGGTGAGCGGGCCACCGAGGCCGACCGCCGTCAGGCGGAGGCACTGCTCGGGCTCGACCAACCCCTGTGGGTGCAGTACGGCCGTTTCCTGCGACGCCTGGTCGAACTCGACCTCGGCACCTCCATCCGCACCGGTCGCCCGGTGTGGGAGGAGTTCACGATGCGCTTCCCCGCCACCGTCGAACTCGCCCTCGCCGCCATGTTCCTGGCGATCCTCATCGGTGTGCCGCTGGGCTACTTCGCCGCCCGTCGGCGCGGCGGCTGGCTCGACATCGGGGCCGTCACCGGCTCCCTGATCGGCATCTGCATCCCGGTGTTCTTCCTCGCGTTCCTCCTCAAGGAGGTCTTCGCGGTGGTGCTCGGCTGGTTCCCCAGCGTCGGCAGACAATCCACCGGCATCAACGCCACCGACGTCACCGGATTCCACGTCCTGGACGGCATCCTCACCGGCGAGTGGGACGCCTCGGCCGACGCCCTGTGGCATCTGGTGCTGCCCGCCGTGGCCCTGGCCTCCATCCCCCTGGCGATCATCACCCGCATGACCCGGGCCAGTGTCCTGGAGGTCCTCCAGGAGGACTACGTGCGCACCGCCGAGTCCAAGGGCCTGCGCCGGCGGGTGGTGCGGCTGCGGCACGTGATGCGCAACGCCCTCCTGCCGGTCGTCACCGCCATCGGTCTGCTCACCGGCGGCCTGCTGTCGGGCGCCGTCCTCACCGAGACCGTCTTCTCATGGGGCGGCATCGGCTCCTTCATCCGTGACGCCATCGACGGCCGCGACTACCCGGTCCTGATGGGCTTCATCCTCTTCATCGCGCTGATCTACGTGCTGATCAACCTGCTGGTCGACCTCGCCTACAGCGTCATCGACCCGAGAGTGCGGGTGCACTGATGGGTTCTCCTGTGTCGAACACCCCCAACCACCCCGACGACCGCGAGGGCCCGGAGACCCCGGGCACCCCCGAACTGTCGGGCCCGCCGGCCGTCCCCCACCAGGCCGAGGCGCCGTCCCCCGTCGGGGGCGACCGCGCCCGCCGCGCCTCCCGCAAGGTGGACCGCATCGACCGGCTCGCCGAACTCACCGCCCGCCGGGAGACCACCACCGGCGCCGGCCTGTGGGTCGAGGCGTTCCGCCGCCTGCGCACCAGCAAGATGGCGATCATCGGTGCCTGCATCATCGCCGTCTTCGTGGTCCTGGCGATCATCGGTCCGTGGATCGCCCCCTACAGTCCCACCGCCCAGAGCTGGCGCGGCGAGGTGTTCCCCAACCGGGGCCTGTTCGTCGGCCCTCGCGGGGAGAACTGGCTGGGTCTGGACCACCTGGGCCGCGACGTGTTCTCCCGACTGCTCGTCGGGGCCCGGCAGACCCTGCTGGTCGGTGTGGTGGCCACCCTCATCGGCTTCACCGTCGGCGCCCTGATCGGCGGAGTCTCCGGCGCCGCGCTGGTGCTGGGCGGACGCGTCGGTCAGCGGATCGACGCCGTCATCATGCGCTTCATCGACATGATGCTCGCCCTGCCCTCCCTGCTGCTGGCCGTCAGCATCGCCGCCGTCATGGGACAGAGCCTGACCACCGTCATGATCGCGGTCGGTGTCGTGCAGATCCCGATCTTCGCCCGATTGCTGCGCGGCGCCATGCTCGCCCAGGGCGGCAGCGACTACGTGCTGGCCGCCCGAGCCCTGGGCGTGCGCCGTCGGCGCATCGTGATGGCACACGTGGTGCCCAACTCGCTGAGCCCGGTCATCGTTCAGGCCACCCTGGCCCTGGCCACGGCCATCATCGAGGCCGCCGCGCTGTCCTTCCTCGGCCTGGGCAACCCCGACGCCGCGCAACCCGAGTGGGGCGTCATGCTCGCCCAGGCGCAGCGCTTCTTCGACCAGGCGCCCATGCTGGCCGTCTATCCGGCCGTCGGCATCATCATCACCGCGCTCGGTTTCACCCTCCTGGGCGAGGCCATGCGGGAAGCACTCGACCCGAAACTGCGGAGCTGATGGGCATGGCACTGCTCACGGTGGACGAACTGTCCGTCACCTTCACCGCCAGGGGGCGCCGCGACGTCACGGCCGTCTCCGGCGTCTCCTTCGACGTGCCGCAGGGCGAGGTCGTCGGCCTGGTCGGCGAGTCCGGCTGCGGCAAGTCCGTCACCTCCCTCGCCCTGATGGGTCTGCTGCCCCGCAGGGGTGTGCGCCTCGGCGGCCGGGCCGACTTCGACGGCACCGACCTGCTCACCCTCTCCCCGTCCCGGATGCGCGACCTGCGCGGCCGGCAGTTGGCGATGATCTTCCAGGACCCGCTCTCCTCCCTGAACCCGGTCGTCCCGATCGGCGTGCAGGTCACCGAGATCCTGGCCCGCCACCGGGGGATGAAGGGGGAACGCGCCCGCAAGGAGGCCGCCTCCCTGCTGGACCGCGTCGGCATCCCCGACCCGGACCGGCGGTTGAAGGAGTACCCGCACCAGCTCTCCGGCGGCATGCGGCAGCGCGCGCTCATCGCCATGGCGGTGGCCTGCGCCCCCCGCCTGCTCATCGCCGACGAGCCGACCACCGCCCTGGACGTCACCATCCAGGCGCAAATCCTCGAACTCCTGCGGGAACTGGTCGACCAGGAGGGCACCGCCCTGCTGATGATCACCCACGACCTGGGCGTGGTCGCCGGGCTCTGCGACCGGGTGAACGTGCTGTACGCGGGAAAGGTGGTGGAGGCCGCCGAACGACGCCCGCTGTTCTCCGACCCCGCGCATCCCTACGCGCACGGGCTCCTCGGCTCCATCCCCCGGCTGGACGCCCCGCGCGGCCTGCCGCTCCACCCCATCCGCGGCTCGATCAACGACACCATCGCCTGGGCCGACGGCTGCGCCTTCGCGCCCCGTTGCGACCACTACACCCTGGAGTGTTTGGAGGGCACCCCGGCCCTGGCCGAACCCGCCGGCCTCGGACAACCCGGCCATCTGGTGCGGTGCGTGAACCCGGTGCTGGACAGCTCCGACCTGCACACCCCGCTGCTGGAGGCCCCGGTACCGGTCGCCTCCGCGGAGGGGGACACCGCCGCCCCCTCCTCCGGGGCACCCGCCGGCACCCCCTCCGACACGACACCCGACACCGGGACGACACCCGCGACGGCGACCGACGGCGAACCCGGCGACGCACCCGGGAAGGACACCCCCGCATGACCACCCTGCTCGAACTGAAGGACCTCAAGGTCCACTTCCCGGTCCGCAAGGGCATCCTCTTCGACCGCACCGTCGGCCACGTCTACGCCGTGGACGGCGTCTCGCTGAGCGTCGAGGCGGGGCAGACCTACGGCCTGGTCGGCGAGTCCGGCTGCGGCAAGACGACCCTGGGTCGGGCCGTGCTGCGGCTGGTGGACATCACCGACGGCGCCGCCGTCTTCGACGGCACCGACCTGGCGCGACTCCCCGAGGAGGAGATGCGTCGCTCCCGCCGTCGCCTCCAGATGGTCTTCCAGGACCCGCTGGGCAGCCTCAACCCCCGACAGAACATCGAGTCCATCCTCGCCGAGGGCATGGCCGCCCACGGCATCGGCGCCGACCGCGAGGAACGACGGGCGAAGATCTCCGAGATCCTGGAGCGGGTCGGCCTGCCCGCCGGCTCCCTGTCCCGCTACCCGCACGAGTTCTCCGGCGGGCAGCGGCAGCGCATCGGCATCGCCCGCGCGCTGGTACTGGAGCCCGACCTGATCATCTGCGACGAGCCGGTCTCGGCGCTGGACGTCTCCATCCAGGCGCAGGTCATCAACCTGCTGGAGGAGCTCCAGGAGTCGATGGGTCTCACCTACCTGGTGATCGCCCACGACCTGGCGGTGGTCCGGCACATCTCCGACGTCATCGGCGTGATGTACCTGGGCGCCCTGGTGGAGGAGGCCCCCAGCGACGAGATCTACTCCGAGCCGCGCCACCCCTACACCAGGGCCCTGATGTCGGCGGTGCCGGTGCCCGACCCCGACGTGGAGGACAGCCGCGAGCGCATCCTGCTCACCGGGGACCTGCCCTCCCCGGCGAACCCGCCCACCGGTTGCCGCTTCCACACCCGGTGCCCGTGGCGGCAGGCGACCCGCTGCGACACCGAACGCCCCGAACTGCGGGATGTCGGGGGTGGGCACAAGGTGGCCTGCCACTGGGCGGAGGGGATCGCCGACGGAACCGTGACGCCCACGACGGAGTTGGCCCCCACCCTGCTCAAGGAGTGACCC
>NZ_VKHT01001763.1 GCF_014141535.1 Streptomyces alkaliphilus
GAGACAGCCGTCCTCGCCGCCTGTTCCGGCGGCGCCGACTCCATGGCCCTCGCCGCCGCCCTCGCCTTCGAGGCCCCCCGTCTGGGGCTGCGCGCCGGCGGCATCACCGTCGACCACGGTCTCCAGGCCGGCTCCGCCGAGCGCGCCCGGGAGGTCGCGGGCCGTCTGACGGAGCTGGGCCTGCGCCCCGTGGAGGCCGTCACCGTCGGCGTCGGCCGCGACGGCGGCCCGGAGGCCGCCGCCCGCACCGCCCGCTACCGGGCCCTGGACGCCGCCGCCGAACGCCACGGTGCCGTCGCCGTCCTCCTCGGCCACACCCGCGACGACCAGGCCGAGACGGTCCTGCTGGGCCTCGCCCGCGGCTCCGGCACCCGCTCCCTGGCCGGCATGCCCGCCGTCTGCGGCAGTCCCCTGCAC
>NZ_VKHT01001764.1 GCF_014141535.1 Streptomyces alkaliphilus
CGGCGCACACCGACGCCGCCCCCACCGACCGGGACCGGGGGGCGGTCCTGGTGGAGTTCGCCGGCCTCTTCCCTCTCGTTCTCCTGATGATCGCCGTCATCTGGCAGGCCGTGCTCATCGGCCACACCTTCTCCCTCGCGGGCAACGCCGCGGACGAGGGGGCCCGGGCCGGCGCCGCCGCCCGCTCCGGGGCCGAGGCGGCGTGCGTGGAGGCCGCCCGGGCCAACCTGCCCGGAGCCTGGCAGGCCACCGTCTCCTGCCCCTCCTCGGGGCTCGTCCGCACCGCCGAGGTCCGACTCCGGGTGCCGGTGATGTTCCCCGGCGCGATCAACCTGCCGATCGAGGTCACCGGCCGGGCCGGTGCCGCGGAGGAGGGCTGAGCCGTGACCCTCCTCCCCACCACGACCCTCCCC
>NZ_VKHT01001765.1 GCF_014141535.1 Streptomyces alkaliphilus
CCGCCGTACTCGGCGTGGGGGCTGCCGGCGTAGAGCACGGGGCCGGGCCACACGGGCGGGCTGCCGGCGTCGGTCTCCAACCGCGACCAGTAGGGGCTGCCCCGGCCGGGGACCAGGTGGAAGGAGACGGTCTCGCCGATGCCCCGGTCGGGGTCGTGGAGGTGGACGTGGCGGTGGGCGAGGACCTGTTCGGTGCGCACGTGCTGCCACGCCCCGGCCCATGCCCGGGTGCGGGAGGGGTGCAGGGCATCCAGGGTGTCCGGCGGGGCCTGGTCGACGTCGTCGTACCAGGTGGCGCTCACCCGGGGTTCGGCGGTCGTGGTGGTCATCGGCCGCTCCGGGTGGGGGTGATGGTGGCGCGCACGGAGCCGGCGGCCCGGTCGAGACGCTCGCGGCACAGCTCGGGGG
>NZ_VKHT01001766.1 GCF_014141535.1 Streptomyces alkaliphilus
GACCGACACCACTCCGGTTCCCGGCCCGACTCCCGCCCCGGCGGCGGCCCCCGCCCGGAAGCCGGTGTGCCGGGGCTCCCGGCCGGGGGTTCCCTTCCGGGTACCGGCGAGTCGTCCGCCGGTCCGGGTCCCGCGTCCCTCCGGGGTCCGGGTCCCCGCCCCGCGGCGTCCGACCGGCGATGAGCCCGGCTCCGCCGCCTGCTCCCTTCCCATGCCTCCGCCGGCCGGCCCGCTCCCCGGTGCCGCGACGTCCTCCGTCGGGCGATGTCGCCGGGACCCCTCTCCCTCCGGGCGTGCCGTTACCCGCCCACCGGGCCGCTCGGCGCCCGGGTGCTCCGACGCCCGGCTCCCGGCACCGCGACGTCGGATCGTCGTGCCGGGAGCCGGGCGTCGGAGCACCCGGGCGC
>NZ_VKHT01001767.1 GCF_014141535.1 Streptomyces alkaliphilus
AATGGTTGGGTATCAGAGAAAGGGGGACCGGGGGCAGGCCGGGAGGAGGCGCCGACGGGACGGGACGTGCGGCGCACCGCCGAGCCGACCCACTCCAGCGCCGAGCGGAGCCGGGAGGGCTGAGTCCGGGACGGCGGGCGCAGTCTCAGCAGCGCCCGGGCCGGCACCTCTTCCGCCGGGACGGCGCCGAAGGCCCGGCTGTCATCGGCGATCCGCGGGTTGTCCCCCACCAGCCACCACCCATTCGGGCGATGCGCCAGCGCCCGTTTGACGATCAGCAGTCCCGGTTGCCACGGGTGGCGCGCCACCACCACGTCACCGGGTCGCACGCTCGCCCCCCAGCGCAGCAGCAGTCGGTCCCCGGGGCGCAGCGTCGGCAGCATCGAGTCGTTGTGCACCCGGGCGA
>NZ_VKHT01001768.1 GCF_014141535.1 Streptomyces alkaliphilus
CCCCTCCCGTCCCGATCGTTCCCCGGGACCGTCGCGTGAGCGCCCCGCCCCCCGGGGCGGGGGCGACGGGGGAGAACGGCCCCTCCGACCTGGCCCGGCTCCGGGAGAGGCTCACCGAGTTCTCCGAGGCCCGGGGCTGGCAGCGGTACCACCTGCCGAAGAACCTGGTGGCCGCGTTGGCCGTGGAGGCGGCCGAACTCCAGGAGATCTTCCAGTGGATGACCCCCGAGGAGGCGGCGGCGGTGATGTCCGACCCGGGAACCGCCCACCGGGTCCGGGACGAGGTCGCCGACGTACTGGCCTACCTGCTGAGGCTGTGCACGGTGCTGGGGATCGACCCGGCCGCCGCGCTGGACGCCAAGATCGAGCGCAACGAGACGCGCTTCCCCCTCCCGGGGGAGGACG
>NZ_VKHT01001769.1 GCF_014141535.1 Streptomyces alkaliphilus
GGGCCGGGCCGGGGGAGGGCGACGCGCCGGCCGGACCGGACCCCGCCCGCCTGGCCCGCCTCGGTCTGCGCGTCGCCCATCCCGAGGCGGTGCACCCGCTGTTGGAGAAGCTCGGGGCCGTCCCCGCCACGCCGCGCGCGGTGCTGGAGACGCCCCGGGTGCGGGCCGCCGTCGCCGCCTCGATGGAGGACGATCCGCTCGGCGACCCGCTGGCGGATCCCTTCGACGGGGCCGGCGGGATCGGCGGGGTCGAGGGAGCCGACGGGATCGAGGGAGCCGGCGGGGACGGCCCGCTGCGCGCCCCCGAGTTGGCCGGGATCGTCCTCGGCCTGGTCCGCGCCGCCGGGATCGAACCCGGCGAACTGCCCTGGCTGGCCGCGCTCGCCCTCCCCGACGAGGACGC
>NZ_VKHT01000178.1 GCF_014141535.1 Streptomyces alkaliphilus
GGTTGGGACCAGCCGCTGGTGTGCGGGCCGCTGACGCTGGATCCGGGCAGTTACGAGGTGCGGATGCACGGGGTGCCGACCGCCCGGCTGCCGCTGCGCGAGTTCCAGCTGCTGCACCTGTTGATGCAGCACGCGGAGAAGGTCATCACCCGCGACCGCATCCGGGCCGAGCTGTGGGGTGACGGCGCACGACGCTCCAACACCATCACCGTTCACATTCGTCGCCTCCGGGAGCGCCTGGGGGACGACCCGCACCACCCGGAGATCATCCAGACCGTGCGCGGCGTGGGGTACCGCCTGGTACCGCCCGGACGCTGACCCCCACCCCGCCCGGAAGCCCTTCCGTCCCGGTCACGGGGCGGTCGCGACGGGCCTCGGCCCGATGGTGAAAGCCGTCGGGCCCGCGGGTTTTTCACCTGTTTCACGTGCGATCGAAGCTTAACGATTCCAACACTTTTTGTGAAACTCCCGGTTCGGCCGAACCTATCTTTCTGTTCACTTTCCGGCCCTCGGGTCGTCGCCACGCGCTCCTACGTTCTGTCTCGACGCAGTCAAGTCACCCACTGCCGGCCCGGGGCCGGCGTTCATCAAGGAGCACATGCCATGCGCAACTGGCGCGCCAAGACCGCCGCTGTGGCGGTGGTTTCCGCCCTGGCCCTGGTCACCGCCTGTGGCAGCGACGACAACGGTTCCTCGGACAACGGGAACGGCGGCGGTAACGACAACGCCGGGAACAGCAGCGAGGAAGGCGCGGACGGCAGCGGGCTCTCCGGCACCATCACCGGAGCGGGCGCCTCGTTCCCCGACCCGCTGTTCCAGGAGTGGATCGCCGAGTACACCCAGAACGTCGAGCCCGACGTCACCATCAACTACCAGAGCGTCGGCTCCGGTGCCGGTGTCGAGCAGTTCCTCGGCCAGAGCGTCGAGTTCGGCTCCTCCGAGGAGTACCTGAGCGACGAGGCCCTCGCCGAGGCCGAGTCCGGCCGCTGCGAGGCCGTGCAGTTCCCGGTGGTCTTCGGCGCCGTGGTCATCGCCTTCAACGACCCGGCCCTGGACGGCCTGGTCCTGGACGCCGAGACCATCGCCAAGATCTACGACCGCGAGATCACCAACTACAACGACGACGCGATCGCCGACCTGAACCCGGACTTCGACCTGCCGGACCAGGAGATCCTGCCGGTCCACCGGTCGGACAGCTCCGGCACCACCTTCGTGTTCACCAACTTCCTCTCCCACGAGGTGTCGGACTGGGAGTCCAAGTACGGCGCCAAGAAGGAGATCGAGTGGGCCGAGGGCACCCTCGGCGGTGACGGCAACCAGGGCGTCGCTCAGGGCGTGCAGCAGAGCCCGGGCGGCATCGGTTACGTCAACCAGTCCTTCGCCCTGGAGGCCGGCCTGCCCGTCGCCCACGTCGTGAACGAGGACGGCGAGGCCATCGCTCCGACCCTGGAGGCCACCTCCGCCGCCTCCGAGGAGGCCGAGGTCCCGGAGAACTTCCAGTTCACCATCAACGACATCGGTGGTGAGGGCTACCCGATCGCGGGCACCAACTGGATCTTCACCTACACCTGCGACTACGACGAGAACACCGCCGACATCATCAAGGGCTTCTGGACCTGGGCGATGGAGTCGGACCGTGCCGACGAGCTGGCGGAGGAGCTGGGCTACGCCCCGCTCGGCGCCGAGCTGAAGGAGCGCGTCCTCGTCGAGATCGAGAAGACCAACAGCGGCAGCTGACGCCCCGGGCCGGGGCGGGCACCACGGGTCGGACCCACCGGTCCGGCGCCCGGGTCCCGCCCCGGCCTTCCGCGGCGGCTCCCGGCACCCCTCCGGGCGCCACCGGGCCATCCGGCCGGCGGGCCGGTCCCGCCCACCCGATCAGGCCACCGAACAGGAGCAGAATTCGATGTCGGCCACAGTCCGGGACCCGCAGCCCTCCCTGCGGGCCCGCCGCAAACGGCTTGCGGACCCGGCGTTCCGCTGGTTCGTCACCCTCGCCGGAACCAGTGTCTTCGTCATCCTGGCCGCGATGGTCGTGCGCACGACCACGGACGCGTGGCCGATCTTCCAGCACGAGGGGTTCTTCGGCTTCCTCACCGGCGACCGCTGGGTCTCCGGCTCCACCCGCGGCACCGGCGACTTCACCGGCACCTACGGGGCCTGGCCGTTCATCTACGGCACCCTGGTCACCGCCCTGATCGCGATCGTGATCGCGCTGCCACTGGCCCTGTGCGTGGCGATCTACATCAACCAACTGGCCCCCAAGCGCCTGCGCAACCCGCTGTCCTACACCGTGGAGATGCTGGCCGCCGTGCCGAGCATCGTCTTCGGCATGTGGGGCCTGTTCTGGTTGGTGCCCAACGTCCTGCTGCCGGTCTTCGGCTGGTTGGAATCGGTGCTCGGCTGGTTCTTCCTCTTCGAGGGGCCGGTCTTCGGTCGCGGTTATCTGGCCGCCGGCATCGTGTTGGCGATCATGATCCTGCCGATCATCACCGCCATCGTGCGCGAGGTCATCGCTGTTCACCCGGCCGACCAGCAGCACGCCGCCTACGCGTTGGGCGCGACCCGCTTCGAGGTCATCCGCAAGGTGGTCCTGCCCTCCAGCTTCTCCGGCATCGTCGGCGCCACCATGCTCGGCCTGGGTCGGGCCATCGGCGAGACCATCGCGGTGATGATGCTCATCGGCTCCACCAAGAGCTGGGAGGGCAGCCTGCTGCGCATGGGCGACTCCATGGCCGCGCACATCGCCGCCACCTTCAAGGACTCCTCCCCCGAGGCGGTCAAGGGCCTGATGGCGATCGGTGTGGCCCTGTTCCTGTTCACCATGATCATCAATGTCGCCGCCCGCCTGCTGGTGTGGCGGATCGGCCGAGTCGCGGGGGATGCCGCCGTATGAGCACCACCGTCACCGACAACACGCCCAACGGTGTCCCCGAGGGCTCCTCCGAGGGCGGTACGCCCACCAAGGGGAAGGGCCCTCGGCTCACACCCACCGGGCACCGCAGTCTGCTGGAGAAGCAGGGCAACGCCAACAGCCGGGCCACCGTCAACAGCATCGCCATGGGTGTGCTCACCGGCGCGATGGTACTGGCGGTCATACCGCTGGTGCTCATCCTGTACAAGGTCGGCGTCGAGGGCCTGAGCACGATCAACCTCAACTTCTTCACCATGGACGAGCCCACCTACCGGACCACCGAGGCCGGTTACCGGGCGGGCTTCGTCGGCACCCTCTACATCATGGCCGGCGCCATCGTGATGGCCATCCCGTTGGGTCTGGCCACCGCCATCTACCTGGTGGAGTACGGCCGCGGTCGGCTGGCCGGCCTGATCCGCTTCTTCACCGACGTCATGACCGGCATCCCCTCGATCTTCGTGGGTCTGTTCGTCTACGGCATGCTCATCGCCAGCGGAGCGATCTTCCGGGTCGGCTTCAGCGCCTTCGCCGCCTCGGTGGCGATCGCGGTGATCATGCTGCCCATCGTCACCCGCTCCGCCGAGGAGATCCTCAAGCTGGTGCCGGACGAGTGGCGCAACGCCTCCTACGCCCTGGGCGCCGGCAAGGCCCGCACCATCATGACCACGGTGCTCCCGGCCGCCGCCCCCGGACTGGCGACCGGCTCCATGCTGGCCGTGGCCCGCGGTGTCGGCGAGACCGCGCCGCTGATCCTCACCGCGCTGGGGTCGCAGTACCTGGTCACCACATACTTCTCCAACGCGCAGGGCGCGGTGCCATTGCAGATCCACAGCGGTGCCACCCAGCCCTTCGCGGCGGGCATCGAGCGGGCGTGGGGTGGCGCCCTGTGTCTCTTCCTGTTCGTCCTGATCCTGGTCATCGCCGCCCGCTGGATCGGCGCCAGGGCCAACAAGCGCGCGTGACCGCAAGGAGGGCCACGATGATCACGACGACCGAGGCGCCCATGGGTGCCGACACCGACACGCGGACCGACGCGGCCGGCACCGATGAGCGCAGCCCCGAGACCGTCGCCGCGCAGGCAATGGGTCTGGAGCCGACCGATGAGGCCGACACCGGCGAAACCCCCGGGACCGAGGCCGAGGAGCGGGCTGCGGGAGACCCCGAGCCGGAGATGGACGCCGTCTTCGAGATCGAGGACCTCTCGGTCCACTACGGCACCACTCTCGCGGTGCGGGACATCTCGATGCGCATCCCCCGCAAGCGCGTGACCGCCTTCATCGGCCCCTCGGGCTGCGGCAAATCCACCCTCCTGCGCTGCCTGAACCGCACCAACGACCTGCTGGACGCCACGGTCGGTGGTCGGCTGCTGTACAACGGCGAGGACATATACGACCCGCGGGTGGAGGCCGCCGAGGTGCGTCGCCGCATCGGGATGGTCTTCCAGAAGCCCAACCCCTTTCCCAAGTCCATCTACGACAACGTGGCCTTCGGGCCCCGGCTGAACGGCTTCTCCGGCAACCTCGACGAGCTGGTGGAGGAGAGCCTGACCCGGGTCGCGCTGTGGAACGAGGTCAAGGACAAGCTGGACGACAGCGGCCTGGCCCTCTCCGGGGGCCAGCAGCAGCGGCTGTGCATCGCCCGGGCCATCGCGGTCTCCCCCGATGTACTGCTGATGGACGAGCCCTGCTCCGCCCTCGACCCCATCGCCACCCAGCGCATCGAGGATCTGATCGACCGGCTCAAGACCGACTACACGATCGTCATCGTCACCCACAACATGCAGCAGGCCGCCCGGGTCTCCGACATGACCGCCTTCTTCAGCGTCCGCATGGACGGCGGGAAGGGCCCCCGGGTCGGCGAGCTGGTGGAGTACGACCGCACCACGAAGATCTTCTCCAACCCCTCGCGGCAGGCCACCGAGGACTACATCAGCGGTCGCTTCGGCTGAGCCGCCCCGGCCGGCCCACCCGGCTCCGGCCGGGGCGGCGCCGCCCCCTCCCGCGTCCTCCGGGCCGCACGGCACCCGCCGTGCGGCCCGGAGGCGTTCGCGGGGCGTCCCGGAAGGCGTCGGGCGCCGGCGCGCCCCGGCACGCCCGACGGGCCCCGGTTGTCCGGGATGTCACGGCGGGCCGCCCGTCGACGCCGGGCCGCTTCACCCAACCCCTGTCCGACGTTCATCCGCAGGAGGCCGGGCCGTACACCGGCGCTCGTAGCTTCGACACAGGGGCTTCGGCGGGGCGGGACTTCACAAGGAGCATTGCTGATGCGCGAGATGCGCACGAGAGTGCCGGCGCTCGCCGCGATCCTGGCGATCGGTGTCACCGGCGTCGCGGGATGCGGCCCACAGGCCGCGCGGGCGGGGGACACGGGGACGGAAGAGCCCCAAAAGCTGCTGACCGGCATCCTCAACGGGGCCGGCGCGTCCTTCCCCAACCCCCTGTTCCAGGAGTGGATCGAGGCGTACGGCTTCGACCAGCCCTTCGCCACCGTCAACTACCAGAGCATCGGATCGGGCGGCGGCATCCAGGGGTTCATCGAGGACACCCTGGACTTCGGCTCCTCCGAGAAGTACCTCACCGACGAGGACCTGGCCACCGCCTCCCTCAACCGGGACTGCGAGGCCATCCAGTTCCCCGTGGTCTTCGGTTCCGTGGTCATCGCCTTCCACGATCCGGCGATGGACGGCCTGGTCCTGGACGCCGACGCCATCGCCCGGATCTACGACCGCGACATCACCCGCTACGACGACCCGGCCATCGCGGCGCTCAACCCCGACCGGGACCTGCCCGACCGCGAGATCGTCCCCGTGCACCGCTCCGACGGCTCCGGCACCACCTACGTCTTCACCCACTACCTCGACCACGAGGTGCCGATGTGGGCGCAGAAGTACAGCGAGGGCAGCGACATCGAGTGGGCCGACGGCACGGTCGGCGGCGACGGGAACGAGGGCGTCACCGCCCGGGTGATCAACACCGAGGGCGGGCTGGGGTACGTCAACCAGTCCTACGCCATCCGGCACGACCTGGCCACCGCCCGGGTGATCAACGCCTCCGGCACGCCGATCGAGCCGACCCTGGAGGCCACCACCATCGCCTCGGACGTCGCGGTCATCCCGGAGAACTTCCAGTTCGACATCGACGACATCGGCGGCGGCGGCTACCCCATCTCCGGCACCAACTGGATCTTCGCCTACGAGTGCGGTTACGACGACGACCTCGCCGAGCTGCTGCGCTCCTTCTGGACCTGGGCGATGACCAGCGAGGAGGCCGACGAGCTGGCGCTGGAGCTGGGGTACGCGCCGATGGCGCCGGAGCTGAAGCGGCGGGTGCTGAAGGAGATCGAGCGGATCAACAGCCGTTGAGGCGTCGGTGGTGCCCCGGGCGTTCCGGGACACCACCGGGCCCCGGGACCGGCAGGCACGGGGAAGCACGGGGAAGGGGAGCCCTCGGACCCCCGAAACCGTCGCCACCTGCCGGTACCGTGGGTCGGATGAGCACGGATTCCGCCCGCCCGGCCTCTCCTCCGTCCTCCGCCTCACCCTCCCGGGGCACCCCCGTGGAGGGCGCGGGCGGGGGTCCGCGCACCCTCGCCGAGGAGTTGCGCGCCCTTCCGGACACCGCCCTCGCCGAGCTGTTGCGGCTGCGCCCCGACCTGCTCTCCCCACTGCCCGGCGATCTGACGCGGCTGGCCTCCCGGGCCGGGGAGCGCCTGTCGGTGCTGCGCGCCGTGGACCGTCTGGACACCCTCGCGCTGCGCACCGCCGAGGCCCTGGCCATCGCCCCGCACCCGTGCTCCCGGGCCGAACTGGCCGCCCTC
>NZ_VKHT01001770.1 GCF_014141535.1 Streptomyces alkaliphilus
GCCTGGGGGTGGTCGGGGACGGGGGGCGCGGCGCCCCGCACGCCGCCGGTCTCGCCGGCGCCCCCGACGTGGTGGCCACCGTCACACTCTCCAAGTCCCTGGGTGCCCAGGGCGGGGCGGTGCTCGGTCCCGCCCGGGTGATCGAGCACCTGGTCAACACCGCTCGCACCTTCATCTTCGACACCGGGCTGGCCCCGGCCGCGGTCGGTGCCGCGAGGGAGGCCCTGCGGATGGTGCGTTCCGGACCGGAACTCCCCGTCCGGGCCCGATGGGTGGCGGCGGAGTTCCACCGGCGGCTCACCGCCGCCGGGTACACGGCGGCCCGCCCGGACGCGGCGGTGGTCTCGGTGCACGCCCCCGACCCGGTCGCGGCGGTCCGCTGGGCGGCCGACTGTCGGGAGG
>NZ_VKHT01001771.1 GCF_014141535.1 Streptomyces alkaliphilus
CTCCCGGGCCGGGCGGGGGTCGTGCCAGGGCGCGTCGGCGCTGCGCGCGGCGTCACCGTGCGCCGGGCGTGCGGTCCGGGGCGGGCGTGAACCCTCCCGCTCCCCGGCTTCCGCGCCGGTGGTGTCCCGCTCCCCCGTCGCACCGGCCCCCGTCTCCGCACCGGCACCGGCGGCGCGTTGGCTCGCCGATCCCTCACCGGCCGAGCGGGAACGGCGCGGCCGTCCCCCGCCCGGGGTCGGGCCGCCGGTCTCCTCCGCGCCCGTGCTCCCGGCGCTCCGTTGACTCGCCGATCCCTCGCCCGCCGAGCGGGAACGGCGCGGTGCCCGGGCCTCTCCGGCCGGGGCGGTGCCGGCGGGAGAGGTGGTGCGCCGGCCGGCGGGGCGACCCCTCGTCGGGGC
>NZ_VKHT01001772.1 GCF_014141535.1 Streptomyces alkaliphilus
GTTCGGGGAGGTGGTGGTGGGGCCGCGCACGGTGTGCGCGGACCGGTCCCGCCCCGACCTGAGGGCCGGATTCGTCCTCGACACCTTCGTGCCGGTCTTCGAGGCGGCCCGGCAGGAGGTGCTCGCCGAGGGGAGGTTGGACGCCGAGGAATGGGAGCGGGGCACGGCGGACCTGCGGCGCACCGCCACCGGTGAGGGCACCTTCCACTACACCTTCTTCCGGGCGACCGCGCGCGCTCCGCGCTGAGCGCGCGCGGTCGCCCGGAGGGCCACGGAGGAGAGCACCGGGGAGGAGGGCGGGGGCCCGGTCCCCGCGCGTGGTGCGCGGGGGCCGGGCCGCGGGAGTTCCGCCGGACGCCGCTCAGCGGCGCCGGGAGGAGGGGGTGTCACGTTCGGCG
>NZ_VKHT01001773.1 GCF_014141535.1 Streptomyces alkaliphilus
AGGGTGGGGGGTCCGTCGAGGTCGGCGAGGAGTACCGCTTCGGCGTCCAGCAGGCGGCGCAACCGGCGGGCGGCGAGTCCGGCGCCGCGTCCGCGCAGGCCGTCCCCGAGCGCCTCGTCGACCTCCGCCGCCGCGGTGAGCACGGCGACGGTCTGCTCCGGGGGGAGGGAGCGGCGGCGCATCCGGTCCAGCATGAGCGGAACGGTAACCCGGGCGGGCCCGGGACCACAGGGTTCGGACGAAAGGGACGCACCCGTGTCATCGAAGCGTGTCCCGGGGGTCCGTCCGGGGCCCGTTCCCGGCACGCGGCCCGGCCCCGGGTCCGTGCGGGACCCGGGGCCGGGAGTCGCCTCCGGTGGACCGCCCACCGGCCGGATTCGGGGGCGGGCCACCGG
>NZ_VKHT01001774.1 GCF_014141535.1 Streptomyces alkaliphilus
CCCCGAGACCGCCCGCTACCGCTGCCCCGACTGTCAAGGGAGCGCCCCCGGACCGGAGGGGGAGTGATGGGCACCCTCACCACCCTGCTGCCCGGGCCCGCCATATCTCCGAAGCCGGCTACCACCACGCTGCACCGTCGCCCCCGCTGGGTCACCGGCCCCGCGGGGCGCGTCGCGGACGCCCTGTACGGGTTCGGCGGACTCCACCAAGCCCTCGGAGTCCGCCTGGGCCGGACCGACAGCCGGGTCTTCATCGACGCCTTCACTACCGCCCTGGCGCCGGGCGCCGACCTGCTGCTGTACCGCCCCGAGCTGCACCCACTCACCCAGCGCCGGGGCGGGCGGGTACCCGACGTGCGGCCACCCCCGACCCCCGACCCGTCCGGTCCACTTC
>NZ_VKHT01001775.1 GCF_014141535.1 Streptomyces alkaliphilus
TTTCCACCCCGGCCTCACCGTCTGCGACCCCTCCCGCACCGTGCGCCCCATCGGTATCGAGACCGTCGCCCGGGAGACCCGCCGGCGCCGTCGCCTGCTGCACGAGGTGTGGCCGTGCCCGGGGATTGACGCAGCCCCGGTCGTCCCCATCGCGATGGACGAGCTACCCGCCGGCTCCGCCGCCGCCGTCACCCCCCGCCGTCGGGCCGTCCTCGACCTCGCCGACGGCGTCCGAACCCCGGCCGACATCGCCCGGGAACTGGGACGGCTGGCCTTCCACACACTCCTCGACGTGCGCCGGCTCGCCGCCTCCGGCCACGTCGGGACCCCCCGAACCGTGCCGGTCGCACTCCCCGTCGCGCCGCCGGACACGACCGGGGGAGCCCTCCGGCC
>NZ_VKHT01001776.1 GCF_014141535.1 Streptomyces alkaliphilus
CACCGGCCCGATCCACCAGGGCGACCCCCACGCCATTCCCGGCTGGGCCAAGGCCGCCGCCCTGCTGACGGCCGCCGGATCCCTCTCCGGCGCCGCCCTGATCTGGGTCCTCGGCACCCAGGCCGCCGCCCTGGCCGCCCTCGCCCCCCTGCTGTGGGCACTGGGCGCCCTCGCCCTCGGCCTGGCCGTGCTCCTCGGCATCCTCCGCATCAAAGCCGCCACCAACCGGTCCGGCGAGAACTCCTCGCCCACCCCGGCCGCGGGCACCGGCGCCACGGCTGTCGCCGTCGCCGAGACCACCGCGACCGTCACCCGACGCGGCATCCACCTCGGCACCTCCACCCTCAGCGTCCACAACGCGACCACCACCCACACCCGCGCCTGACCGGCC
>NZ_VKHT01001777.1 GCF_014141535.1 Streptomyces alkaliphilus
TATAAGACACAGGGGGCGGCTCATCCCCGGTCGGCCCGCGTCAACGGCGCGGTGTGCCGGGCCACCAGCCTCCGTGCCTCCTCGATCTCCTCCGGGGAGGCGAACAGCCGCTTGGGGATCACCACCACGGGCGCGGACATCCCCCGGGAGCCGAGCAGCACGAGACAGCGCCCCGTCTCCGTCCGGTGGGGGAAGTCCTCCCAGCCCGTCGTGAACGACGAGAGGGCGTCACCGGCCTCGATCCCGCCCTCGTGGATACGGAGGCGGCACTCGCCGTGGGCCGCCACCCGGGCGTGCAGCCGACGCGACCGCAGCCGGTCCGCCGCCCACCCCACCGCGGCTCCCGCCAGGACGCCGGTGCCGAGGAGACCGGCGCCCCGCACCCACTCC
>NZ_VKHT01000179.1 GCF_014141535.1 Streptomyces alkaliphilus
GCCCCGAAGGGACCCCGTGCGCCTGCTCGCCTTCGAGGCGCTGCGCGCGGTGGACGAGCGCGACGCCTACGCCAACCTGGTGCTGCCGCCCCTGCTGGCCCGCGCCCGGCGTTCCGAGGGGCTGGACGACCGCGACGCCGCGCTGGCGACCGAACTGGTCTACGGCACCCTCCGCCGCCAGGGCACCTACGACGCCGTCATCGGGGCCTGTGCCGACCGACCGCTGCGGGAGATCGACCCGCCCGTGCTGGACGTCCTGTCCCTGGGGGCCCATCAACTGCTCGGCACCCGGATCCCCCGGCACGCGGCCGTCAGCAGCGCCGTCGAACTCGCCCGGGTGGCGCTGGGCAACGGCCCCGCCGGTTTCGTCAACGCGGTCCTGCGCCGGATCTCGGAGCGGGATTTCGAGGCGTGGATCGACCACCTCGCCCCCTCCGGGGACCGCGACGCGGAGGAGTACCTGGCGTTGCGGTACGCCCACCCCCGCTGGGTGGTCTCCGCCCTGTGGGACGCGCTGGAGCCCGGTGGCGACCGCACGGACCGGGAGGGCATCGAGAAGCTCCTGGCCGCCGACAACCAACGCCCCGAGGTCACCCTCGTCGCCCGACCGGGACGGGCCGAACCCGGGGAACTCCTCGTCGACGGCGCCCTTCCCGGGCACTGGTCCCCCCACGCGGTGCGCCTGACGGAGGGGGGCGACCCCGGGGCGCTGCCCGCCGTCCGCGAGGGCCGTGCCGGGGTGCAGGACGAGGGGAGTCAGTTGGTCGCGGCGGCACTGGCCGCCACCCCGCTGGAGGGCGCCGACGCCCGCTGGCTGGACGGCTGCGCGGGGCCCGGGGGCAAGGCGGCACTCCTGGCGGCCATCGCGGCCGGTCGGGGAGCCTCCCTGCTGGCAGTCGAACGCCGTCCGCACCGGGCCCGATTGGTCGCCGGGGCCCTGGAGGGCTCGCCCGGCGATCACCTGACCGTCGCCGCCGACACCACCCGTCCCGCCTGGCGGCCCGCCTCCTTCGACCGGGTCCTGGTGGACGTGCCCTGCACCGGGCTCGGAGCCCTGCGCCGTCGACCCGAGGCACGCTGGCGTCGCCGCCCGGAGGACCTGGAGCGCTTCGCTCCCCTCCAGCGGGCCCTGCTGCGGGAGGCGCTGCGTGCCGCCCGCCCCGGTGGTGTGGTCGCCTACGCCACCTGTTCCCCCCATCCGGCGGAGACCCGCGCGGTGGTCGAGGACGTGCTGGCGGGCGCCGGCACCGGACCGGCCGGGGCCCCGGCCGCCGAGTGGATCGACGCCCGCCCCTCGATGCCCGGCGTCCCGCACCTCGGCGACGGCCCGGACGTGCAGTTGTGGCCCCACCTGCACGGCACCGACGCCATGTACCTGGCACTGCTGCGCCGCCTCCCCTGAGGCGACCGCCGGCCGCGAACCGTTCGGGCCCCGGGCCGCCCCGGACGGGCCGGGGTGTCCGATACTGGTCGCATGGCGCAGATCAATCCCAGCATCCTGTCGGCCGACTTCGCCCGCCTCGCCGAGGAGGCCCGGGCGGTGGAGGGTGCCGACTGGCTCCACGTGGATGTCATGGACAACCACTTCGTACCCAACCTGACGCTGGGCCTGCCCGTCGTCGAGTCGCTGCTGCGGGCCACGGACACCCCGCTCGACTGCCACCTCATGATCGAGGATCCCGACCGTTGGGCCCCCCGCTACGCGGAGGTGGGCGCCGGGTCGGTGACCTTCCACATCGAGGCCGCCGCGGCCCCGGTGCGACTGGCCCGGGAGATCCGGGCGCAGGGGGCCCGCGCCTCCATGGCGTTGCGTCCGGCCACCCCCGTGGAGCCGTACGAGGACCTGCTCCCCGAACTCGACATGCTGCTGATCATGACGGTCGAGCCCGGCTTCGGCGGCCAGGCTTTCCTGGACCTCACCCTGCCCAAGATCCGTCGTGCCCGGAGGCTGATCGAGCGCCACGGCCTGGACCTGTGGCTCCAGGTGGACGGTGGGGTCTCCGAGGAGACCATCGAGCGCTGCGCGGAGGCGGGTGCCGACGTCTTCGTCGCCGGGTCCGCGGTCTACGGGGCGCAGGACCCCGCCGCCGCGGTGAAGTCCCTGCGGGCCCGGGCCGAGGGCGTGGCGCCCACCCCGGGGGAGTAGGGGTCGGCCGGACGCCGCCGTGTCCCGGCCCCCACGGGTGACCCCTGCGGTGGTGTTCAACCCCGCGCTGCCCGCCGGCCGGCACCCGTCCACCCGCCGTTCCGCGCACGCCGGTCCGGGGGACCCCGCACCTGTTTCCCTCCGGATGCACCGGCCACGGGTGGCGCCGGCGACCCGTCGGATCTGGGAGGATGAACGTCCCGGGGGACGGGTGGGAGTCGAGCCGGAAGGACAGTGAGGTGAGCGCGGTGCCGGCCGGAAGGTCAGCCACACGAATGGGACCGGCCGAGCTGATGCAGGCGGCGGCCATGGCCCGCCGTTTCTATCTGGAGGGGAAATCCAAGATCCAGATCGCGGACGAGTTCGGGGTCAGCCGCTTCAAGGTGGCCCGGGTGCTCGAGTCCGCGGTCGAGCACGATCTGGTCCGCATCGAGATCCGCATCCCCGCCGAACTGGACGCCGATCGCTCCGACGCGCTGCGGGCCCGCTTCGGCCTGCGTCACGTGGTGGTCACCGAATCGCCGGCCGACGCCCCGGACGACACCCCCGACCCCGAGAACCTCGGGGAGGTGGCGGCCGAACTGCTGGGGGAGTTGGTCACCGAGGGAGACGTGCTCGGCCTGGCCTGGGGACGATCGACCATCCACATGGCCGCCGCGCTGGAGAGCCTGGAGCCGTGCACCGTCGTGCAGCTCACGGGGGTCTACGACGCCGGTACCGCCGAGCGCGGGTCGGTGGAGGCGGTTCGCCGGGCGGCGACCGTGTCGGGGGGCGAGGCGCACCCCATCTACGCCCCGATGCTCCTGCCCGACGCGCAGACCGCCGCCGCGTTGCGGCGGCAGACCGGCATCGCGAGAGCCTTCGAGTACTTCGACAAGGTCACCATCGCGGCGGTCTCCATCGGATCCTGGGAACCGGGGATCTCCACGGTGCACGACATGCTCTCCGAGCAGGAGCGTGCCCACTACGCCTCGCTCGGGGTCGCCGCCGAGATGTCCGCGCACCTCTTCGACACCGAGGGCCGGCGGGTCGGCCGGGACCTGGGGGAGCGGTGCATCACCGTCGAGGCCGACCGGCTCCGACGCATTCCCGAGGTGGTCGCCATCGCCGGTGGCCGGCGCAAGGCCCCGGCCATCGCGGCGGTGCTCCGTTCGGGCCTGGTGACCAGTCTGGTGACGGACACCGCCGCCGCCGACGAACTGATGGTGGCGGACCCCGGCTCCCGCCCGGCCCGCGAACGCGTCGATCCCGACGTCGACTGAGCCCCGCAGGCGGGTCTTTCCCGGCGTTCCGGAGCGGGTGCGGTGCCCGCCGGCCGACGGGCACCGCCGGGAATCGGCCATAATGAAGCAGGAGCCGCAGCCGGTCTCCCACCCGCAACCCGTCCCATCGCAGGTGAGAGAGCCGCCATGAGATTCCTCCACGATGCCCGCCCGCCGTACGACCTGACCTACGACGATGTGTTCATGGTCCCCTCCCGGTCCTCCGTCGGATCCCGGATGGGGGTGGACCTGACCACCCGCGACGGCACGGGCACCACCATCCCGCTCGTGGTGGCCAACATGACCGCCGTCGCCGGTCGCCGGATGGCCGAGACGGTGGCCCGTCGGGGCGGCCTGGTGGTGATCCCCCAGGACATCCCGATCGACGTGGTCACCGAGGTCATCGGGTGGGTCAAGCAGCGGCACCCGGTCCTGGACACCCCCATCACGCTGGCCCCCGGGCAGACCGTCGCCGACGCCATCTCCCTGCTGCCCAAGCGGGCCCACCACGCCGGTGTGGTGGTCGAGGACGGCAGGCCGATCGGGGTGGTGACCGACGCCGATCTGACCGGAGTGGACCGCTTCACCCGACTGACCGAGGTGATGTCCCGCGACCTGCTGCTCCTGGACGCCGACCTGGAACCGCGCGAGCTCTTCAACCGCCTGGACGCCGCCCACCGCAAGCTGGCGCCGGCGGTGGACGCCGACGGTCGTCTGGTGGGCATCATCACCCGTCGCGGCGCGTTGCGCGCCACCCTCTACGCGCCCGCCACCGACGAGCGGGGCGGCCTGCGGGTCGCCGCCGCGGTGGGGGTCAACGGGGACGTGGCCGGTCGGGCGGCCGCGCTGCTGAAGGCCGGCGCCGACACCCTGGTCGTGGACACCGCCCACGGGCACCAGGAGTCGATGATCTCCGCCCTGCGCGCCGTGCGCTCCCTGGATCCGCGGGTGCCGGTGGTGGCGGGGAACGTGGTCTCCGCGGAGGGCGTGCGCGACCTGGTCGAGGCGGGCGCGGACATCGTCAAGGTGGGGGTGGGGCCGGGCGCCATGTGCACCACCCGCATGATGACGGGCGTGGGGCGCCCGCAGTTCTCCGCCGTGCTGGAGTGTGCCGAACAGGCCCGCCGGATGGGGCGCCACGTCTGGGCCGACGGCGGCGTCCGTCACCCCCGTGACGTGGCCATGGCTCTCGCGGCCGGCGCCTCCAACGTCATGATCGGCTCCTGGTTCGCGGGCACCCACGAGTCCCCCGGTGACCTCCAGCAGGCGGCCGACGGCCGGTGGTACAAGGAGAGCTTCGGCATGGCCTCGGCACGGGCGGTCCGCAACCGCACCGCCGACGACTCGCCCTACGACCGGGCGCGCAAGGCGCTCTTCGAGGAGGGCATCTCCACCTCCCGGATGTTCCTGGACCCCGCCCGGCCCGGCGTGGAGGACCTCATCGACTCCATCGTGGCGGGGGTGCGCTCGGCCTGCACCTACGCCGGCGCGGCCTCCCTGGAGGAGTTCGCCGAGCGGGCCGTGATCGGGGTGCAGAGCGCCTCCGGCTTCGCCGAGGGCAAGCCGCTGCACGTCAGCTGGGGGTGACGGCCCCCGGCCCCCGGGGCGGCGGAGGCGCCGGCCCGGGGGCCGCGGGAGGCGGGAGGTGGAGAGGCGGGAACGCGGGAACGCGTGGTGTACTGCCCGGGTGCGACACGACGAGGTTCCCGCCACCGCGGATGATCCGACCCGACCCGGCCCCGGGGCGTCCCCGATCGGCCTGGACCCCCTGGACGAACGGATCGTGCGGGCCCTGGCCGAGGACGCCCGCCGGGCGTACGCCGACATCGGCGCCGAGGTGGGGCTCTCGGCCCCCGCCGTCAAGCGCCGCGTGGACCGGCTGCGCGCCCGCGGCGCCATCACCGGCTTCACGGTCCGGATCGACCCCGCGGTGATGGGACGCGGCACCGAGGGACTGATCGAGCTGTACTGCCGCTCGCGCACCGCGCCGGCCGACATCCGTCGTGCCCTGGCCCGTTACCCGGAGGTGGCCTCGGCCTCCACGGTCACCGGCGAGGCGGACGCCGTGGTGCAGGTCTTCGCCTCGGACATGCGGCACTTCGAGCGGGTGTTGGAACGCATCGCCGGGGAGGATTTCGTGGAGCGGACGAAGTCCGTGCTGGTGCTCTCACCCCTGTTGCGCCGGCACGCCCCGGACCTCCCCGCCTGACCGTCCCGATCCGCGGTTTCCCCGGGTCTGCCGGCGGGATCCGGTTCCGCGCAACGAAACGCCGACGGAGACCGGGAAAACGCAACGAAAACCGCCCGGACGCGCAATCGGCGCTTCTTGTCGCCCCCGGACGGGGCCCGTTAGCGTCGTAGGTGTTCCCGGCCGTGCCCCGGCCGGTCACCGGCCCGTGCCGGTGAACCGCCCCGTCCACCGGTCGTTCGCCCGAGGTGCCATGTCCCGCTCTCCAGGCCCCGCCGTGTCCCCCCGGACCCCTCGGCCCGTCCTGCGCCTGGCCCTCGCCCAGGGACCGGCCGGCCTGCCCGCCTCCCGGGAAGCGGCCCTGACCGCCCTGGACTCCGCCGCGGAACGGGCCGCCGCCGGTGGGGCCGCCCTCCTGGTCGGATCCGAACTGTCGCTGACCGGATACGTCCTGGGTGACCGCGTCCCCGACCTCGCGGAGCCCGCCGACGGGCCCACCGATCGCGCGGTGGCGCGGATCGCCGCCCGGCACGGCGTGGCGATCGCACACGGTCGACCGGAGCTCTCCGGGGAGGGGATTCACAACACCGTCCGACTGACCGGTCCCGACGGCGTGACCCTCGCGGAGTACCGCAAGACGCACCTGTACGGCGAGTGGGAGCGGAAGGTCTTCGTGCCCGGCGACCGCCCGGTGGTCGCGGCGGAGCTGAACGGCCTCCGGGTCGGTCTGCTGATCTGCTACGACGTGGAGTTTCCCGAGGCCGTGCGGGCCCACGCGCTGGCCGGCACCGAACTCCTGTTGGTGCCCACCGCGCTGATGGCCCCCCACGCCTTCGTGGCCCGACATCTGGTGCCCGTGCGGGCGGCGGAGAACGGGATGTACGTCGCCTACGCCAATCGTTGCGGCGCGGAGGGCGACCTCCGGTTCACCGGTCTGAGCTGCCTGGCCGCTCCCGACGGGAGCGTTCCGGCCCGGGCGGGGGAGGGGGAGGAACTGTTGTTCGCGGAGGTCGATCCGCAGGCGCCGGCGGCGGCCCGTCGGATCACCCCGTACCTGGAGGATCGCCGTCCCGACCTCTACGGCCACGATCCGGCCCCCTCCACGGC
>NZ_VKHT01001778.1 GCF_014141535.1 Streptomyces alkaliphilus
CAGCGGTAGCCGCCCCCGGGCAGCGCGTCCGACATGCCCTCGGTGAAGGAGTCCCCGACGGCCACAAAGCTCTCGACAACAGGCGTCTGTTCCATGGTGCCGACGATGCTACCCGGGCCTTCCGGGTGGTTCTCCGGCACCCGCGCGCCGCGTACCGTCACCCGGGGACGGAACCGTCGTTGGAACCGAACATGATCCGTAAGCTCCCGGCCACCGTCGCCTGTCTGTTCCTGTTGCCCGGCTGTGTCACCGTGGGCCCGGGCCCGTCCGCCCCGGCGGCGCCCTCCCAGCCGGCGGCGCCCCTGCCGCACGGTGAAGCGGATCCCGACTCGAGCCCAGCGGCCGGGGGCGGGGACGACCGCGGCAAGAACGGCGACGGGGACGCGAGGG
>NZ_VKHT01001779.1 GCF_014141535.1 Streptomyces alkaliphilus
GGGTTCCCCGAGGCCAGATCGCGGGCGCCCGGCGGGACGGGCATCCCGCGGTTCTCGCGCCCGGTGGGACGCCGACGCACCCGGGTGCCGCGGCGACCGGCGGTCTCCACCACACCGCGTTCGCGCAGGGTGCGGTAGGCGGCGGCGACGGTGTTGGGGTTGATGCCCAGGCGGGACGCCAGGGTCCGCATGGGGGGAAGAGCGGTGTCCGGCGGCAGGACACCGCTCTGCACCGCGTGCTCGATGTCGGCCACGATCTCCGAGGCGCGCCGACCGGTGATGCGATACGCTTCCATGCAATCTCCTCAGACAAAATCAATTATGCACTAGTGCATTGAAGATGGGAAGCGAGTCACCCGATGACCGAATCGCCCTCCACCGTGCGCGCC
>NZ_VKHT01001780.1 GCF_014141535.1 Streptomyces alkaliphilus
GTCCTCCACCTCGATCCGCAGCCGGCGGCGGGGGGTGCCGGGCCCGATCACCCTCACCGAGAGGAGGGCGGCACCGGGACTGTGCAGCAGGGCGTTGGCGACCAGTTCGCCGGTGACCGTCTCCACCGCGTCGGCGCACTCCGTCCCGGCGCCCGCCGCCAGCGCCACCTCGCGGGCCGAGTGACGGGAGCGGGACAGCGCCGCGGGGTCACCGACCGGCACCACCGCGCAGGCCGTGCGGGAGGGGAGCGCCGCGACGTCCCGCTCCCGGTGCAGCACCAGCAGGGCGATGTCGTCGACGGGGTCCCCACCGCTCTCGCACAGCCGGTCCGCCAGCCCTTCCACATCGAGGGGCTCCGCCCCGGGGGGCTCGGCGGAGGGACGCG
>NZ_VKHT01001781.1 GCF_014141535.1 Streptomyces alkaliphilus
GGGCAGGTCGTGGGCGGGGAAGACCAGACGACTGCGGATGGCGTAGCCCGGGTCGTCGACCGGCAGCACCGGGGAGCGGGTGGTGGTGGAGAAGAAGACCTCGGGTCCCTCCCCGGCCGTCCCGGCCGCGTCCAGCGCGCCCGCGATCCGCAGCGGGACGTACATGAACTCCTCGGTGCCCAGGACCAGGACGCGCCGGGCACCGATCGGCAGGGCGTCGGCCAGGGGAGCGACGATCGAGGGCAGCAGTGCCTCCAGCCGCCGGCGGTCGGCGGGGGTGAAACCGTGCCGGCCTCCGTCGGGCAGACCGGCCGGCCAGGGCGGGTCCACCCGGCGGACGAGACCGGGCACGGCCGCCGGGTCGCCCGGGCCGGGGGTGGGAG
>NZ_VKHT01001782.1 GCF_014141535.1 Streptomyces alkaliphilus
GGCGAGGGCCGCGGAAGAAGTCCGCGAGGAGCGGAAGGGCGCGGAAGGGTGGGGAGTCCGCGAGGTCGCCCGGAGAGGCGCCGGGGCTGCGCGAGAAGGCCCGGGAAGACATGTGCCCGAGAGGGAGGCACCGGGCGCCGGAGGGCGAAGGCGGCACTCGGAGGGGCCCGTGGGAGAAGACCGGGAGCCACCGACGAAAAGAAGGGGCGGCCCCGGGGCGCTCAGAGAGCGGCGGCCCTGCGCAGGTACCAGGCGAGGATGGCCAACCCGAGCCCCAGGCAGGTCATACCGGTGCCCAGCGGCAGCACCGGGAGGATCGCCCCACCGGAGGGGGATTGGATCGCGCCGGAGGCGACGTCCACATCCGTCCCCCTCCCAGTCC
>NZ_VKHT01001783.1 GCF_014141535.1 Streptomyces alkaliphilus
GTACCGGCGATGGGGTGCAGCATCGCCCGGCCGTCCTCCACCTTGACCAGGGCCTCGGGGCTGGAGCCGACGATGTCGAACCCACCGGCCGGCGCGGCGGTGGTCCCCCCGGCGCCGTGATCGGTCGTGAAGGCGCCGGGATCGTCGCCGGGAATCCGCAGCAGGTACATGTAGGGACTGGGGTTGGTGGCCCGCAGGACCCGGTAGACGTCCAGGGCACTCGCCGAGCAGGGGGCTTCGAAGCGCTGGGAGGGCACCACCTGGAAGGCGTCCCCCGCACGGATGTGCTCCTTGACGACCTCCACCACCTCCCGATACGCCTCTCCGCCCCAGGGGGTGGTGAACCCGGGCACCCGGGAGGGGGGCAGCGGCTGTCTCTTAT
>NZ_VKHT01001784.1 GCF_014141535.1 Streptomyces alkaliphilus
GATGGACGGACGCCCCGATGCCTGCCCCACCCCCTCCCGGGTTCGGGGCAGGCATCGGGGCGTCCGTCCATCCGGGCGATCCGAGGTCGGGAAACGCGCGTCGGTGCGCCTCACCGCTCCCCGGGACCTCCCCCCGGTGGGAGGGAGAAGGGGGTACCCCCCCGGAGGGTTCGACAGCAGCGAGAACAGCAGCAACGCGAACACGAGAACAGCGACACCGAGCCGTCCGGGGAGCCGACCACCGACACCCGGCCGCACCCGGCACCGCGCCCCGTGCCCACTGCGGCACGGTGCGGCCGGCAGGCAGGGCACCGACCGCACCCGGCCGACGACCGGCCCGCGGAACCCCACCGGCGGGCGGATACCCCGCCCGGCAGGGCCC
>NZ_VKHT01001785.1 GCF_014141535.1 Streptomyces alkaliphilus
CACCTGCTCCGCCCTCTCCCTCACCCGGAAGGAGCCGCTCGCCGGCACCGCCGCCGTCGCGCGGACCTGGGTGGTGTTCGAACAGCCGGGCCCCTGGGGGCGACAGGCTCTCACCGACGGCCGGCTGGATCCCGCCGTCGGTGCCCGCCTGGAGTCGTGGACCGCGCTCGGGGTGCGGGCGGCGCTGATCCGCTCCCCCGGCCGCCACGCCGACCGGGGAAGGAACGGCACGCGTCGCGCCTTCCTCGCCCACACCCTCCCCGGCCGCGCCCGGGTGGTCACCGCCGAGCTGGACGCCGACGAGGGCCCCGAGCACCTCGCCGGCCTGGACCCGGAGGCGCTGGCCGCGGGCGACTTCGCGGCGGCGGGGGCCCGGGGCCC
>NZ_VKHT01001786.1 GCF_014141535.1 Streptomyces alkaliphilus
GCGACGATCTCACCGGTGTCGCTCCAGTCCCCGAGCAGCGCGTCCACATACATCTGCGCGCGATGGCCGAGGCCGACGAAGGCGTAGCGGCGGTTCACGTGAGGTTCTCTCTTCCGGATCGGGTCGGACACGCGTGATCGGTCCGGGGGCGGGACGGCAGCCGAGCGGCTCCCGTCCCGCCCCCGGACCGACCGGGGCGCGCGGGTGGGGAACACCCGTGACGGTACCGACCCGGCGGGGCCGCGGGGCCCCGCCGGGTCGGCGGGTGATGCTGCTCAGCCGAGGGTGTTGTCGGCCTCGGAGAGGAAGGCGGAGGCGGCCTCCTCGGGCGACATCCGTCCGAAGATGACCTCCTCGCCGTAGCGCTGGAGCATGTTCGGG
>NZ_VKHT01000018.1 GCF_014141535.1 Streptomyces alkaliphilus
CGCGCCGTCCTCCGACCCGGTCACGTTGGAGTACTGGTCCTGGGTCCCCGGAATGGAGGAGGTCGTGGATCTGTGGAACAGTCGAAACCCGGATGTGCGGGTCGAGTCGAGGACCTCGTGGCCACCGCCCCGGGGCGGGCGGAGAACCCCGTGGCGAAACCGGAGGAGAACACGAGCGGTGGGTCCTTCCCGGTGACGTAGGGTGGCGCCCCGGGAGGAGCGTGAGCGGTGCGAGAACGGGTCACCATGACGGATGTCGCGCGGGCCGCCGGCGTCTCGACGGCGACGGTCTCCTACGTTCTGTCCGGCAAACGGCCCGTGGCCCCCGCGACCCGGGCCGCGGTCGAGAACGCCATCACCGAGTTGGGCTTCACCGTCAACACGGCCGCGCGCAGCCTGCGGACCGGACAGTCCACACTGGCGGCGTTGATCGTGCCCGACATCGCCAACCCGTTCTTCGCCCAGCTCGCCGCCACCCTCCAGGAGGAGTTGCGGGGGTTGGGGCTGCACGTCATCGTCTGCAACACCCGCGCCGACCGCCACGAGGAGCGCGCGCTGCTGGCCGAGGCGGTGCAGCAGCGCTTCGCCGGGGTCGTCATCACCCCCTTCCGTCTGCTGCCGAGGGACATCGAGACCCTCGACAGGGCGGATATCCCGACGGTGATCAGCGCGGACATCTCCTTCGGCCCGGTCGATCTCGTGACGCCGGACGCGCGGGCCGCCACGCGGCGGGCGCTGGAACGGGTGATCGCCGCGGGGCGTCGCCGCATCGCCATGATCGCGGGCCCCCGGGACGCGACCGGTGGTGATCCGCGGCTCGAACTCCTGCGGGACCTCGCCCGCCGCCTCGGTACCTCCGCGGCGGTGACCGGATGCGGCGGTGACAGCGGGAGTGGTGGCGCGGCCGACGAGCCCTGCGCGCCGTCCTCCGACCCGGTCACGTTGGAGTACTGGTCCTGGGTCCCCGGAATGGAGGAGGTCGTGGATCTGTGGAACAGTCGAAACCCGGATGTGCGGGTCGAGTCGAGGACCTCGTGGCCACCGATCTCCAGGGCTTCTCCCCGGCCCTGTACAAATCGTGGAACGACGACGAGGTCGTCACCTGGATCAGCGCCGCCCGGGGCTACAGCACGATCCGCGACAACGCCCCGTCCACCGCGGGCAAATGGGCCGTGGCCCCCATGCCGCAGTGGGAGGCCGGGGGGCAACGAGCGGGCAACTGGGGCGGCTCGACCACCGCGGTGCTCTCCGGGAACGAACACCCGGCCGAGGCGACCGAATTCGCGTTGTGGCTGAACACCGACCCCGAGGCGTTGGAGATCCTCAACCGCGAGGGTGGTCTCTATCCGGCGGCCACGGACGGCCTGGACCTGCCGGCGCTCGGGGAGCCGGTCGACTTCTACGGCGGGCAGCGGATCTTCGAGGTCTTCGCCCCGGCCTCGACTCCTTCCTCTACGACCCGCGACTGTCCCCGCTCATGGACCTGCCGGGGTCCGTCGGGATCCGGGTCGACCCGCTGGGAGCGGATCTGATCCTCTTCTCCATCGGCAACGTCGTCACCTGGACCTACACCGGCTACAACATGCTCATCCCGTACGCCGCGTTGCAGGCGCTGCCGGCCGACATCGGGGAGGCGGCACGCGTCGACGGGGCCGTTGAGAGCCCGCCCCACCACACCCCTCCCTCCTATTCTCCCGGCCGGCGGGATTGACACATTCCCGTATACCCGTTACCGACGCTCTCGTCGTGCGGCCGCAAATGTCTTGATGGCTGGTGACGAGGTGTGGTGATGATTGACCAGGAGTGTTCAAATAGATGGGTCGGCCACGTGTGATGTGCTTCGGGAGGACTTCCGGTGCTCAGGTTGCTCGGTCCGTTGGAGCTGGTGTCCGACAGGGTGTCGATTGGCCTCGGCGGACCGCGCCGGCGCGTCGTGCTGGCCATGTTGGGCCTGAACCCCAACCGGGTGGTTTCACTGGAACAACTCATCGACGCGGTGTGGGGTGTCGCTCCACCCTCCACAGCCCGGGGCCAGGTTCAGACCTGTATCTCAGGATTGCGTCGGGTGCTCGCCGAGGCCGGGTACCCGGACGCGATCGCCACCCGACCGCCCGGATACGTGCTGCAGATCTCCGAGGAGGGTCTGGACACGCTTGTCTTCGCCTCGCTCACCACCCGGGCAAAGACGTGTGGCGCCGAAGGGCGCACGGAGCAAGCCGCGCAATTGCTGCGGGAGGCGATAACACTGTGGCGCGGGGTGGCTCTCGCCGATGTCACCAGCGACCTGGTGCAGCGCGGCGCGACGGTGTTGGAGGAGAGCAGGATGGCGGCCATCGAAGAACTGGCCCGGCTGGAACTCGCTCTTGGCCGGCACAATCTGGTGAGCGGCGAACTGCGCACCCTGGTCGCCGAACACCCGCTCCGGGAGAACCTGTACCACTTGTTGATGCTGGCGCTCTACCGGTCGGGGCGCCAGGCCGAGGCGCTCGAGGTCGCGCGTCGGGCACGAACGGTGTTGCGCGAGGAGATCGGGGTCGAACCGGGCTCCGAGCTGCAGAATCTCGCCCAAGCCATCCTGAATCGGGAGCCGTCGTTGAATCCCGGTCCGCCGGAGCGGACCGGGGACCCGCCGCCCGGAGATCAACCCCCGATCGGCAGCTCCGCCCCTGTCGCCCTCCCCGAACACCGGCTTCCGGTCCCGCAGCAGTTACCCGCGAGTATTGCGGATTTCACCGGCCGGGAGAGCGTGCTGGAAGAGGTGAGGGGGCGGCTGGAGCGGCGGGACGCGGACTCTTTCTGCTGGAGCATGCCGATCGTCGCCATCTCGGGGAAGGGCGGAGTGGGCAAGTCCAGCCTCGCGGTGCGCGTGGCACACGAGCTGACTCCCGCCTTCCCCGACGGACAGCTTTATGCCGGCCTGCGCACGCCGACAGGGACGAATTCACCGGCCCGCCTCCTGGCACGGTTCCTGCGCGCTCTGGGTGTCTCGGGGAGCGCCCTGCCGGAGAGCCTGGAGGAGCGCCAAGAACTCTTCCGCACCCGGCTGTCGGGGCGCCGTGTTCTGTTACTCCTCGACGACGCCACCGACGAGGCGGACGTGCTGCCGCTGTTACCCGGGGCACCTTCTTGTGCGGTGCTGGTCACCAGTCGCAAGCGGCTCAGCGGGCTTCCGGGCGCGCATCGTGTCGATGTCGGAGTCCTGGAGGCGGATCGCTCCCTCGATCTCCTGGGGAAGATCGTCGGCACCGATCGGGTGGCGGCCGAACACCCCGCCGCCCTCGAGCTGGTGACGTTCTGCTGCGGCCTGCCGCTGGCCCTGCGCATCGCCGGAGCGCGACTCGCCTCCCGGCCGCACTGGCGCATCGACAACCTGGTACGGCGACTGCGTGATGAGGCGTCGCGGTTGGATGAGCTGTCCCACCAGGGGCTGGAGCTGCGCTCCAACATCGAACTGACCTACCGCGGTCTCGATGACAGCGCCCGCCGGCTGTTCCGCCTGTCCTCCCTCGTTCAGGCCTCCGATTTCCCCGACTGGACAGCCGCCGCGCTGCTCGACACCTCGCTCGGCGAGGGCCGGGAGGTGCTGGAGAGCCTGGTCGACGCGCAACTGCTGGACGTGGTGATCCACCCGGGACCGCACCCGGTGCGCTACCGATTCCACGAACTGATCCGGCTCTACGCCATGGAGCAGGTCCTGACGGAAGAGAGCAAGAACGAGCGACGGGCCGCCCTGACCCGGATGCTCGGCGCCTGGCTGGCGCACGCCGAGGCAGCCCACCGGAAGGAGTACGGCGGCGACTTCACGATCCTGCACGGCGATGCCCCCCGCTGGTCTCCCGGGCAGGCGGAAATCGCCGAATGCGTCGCCGACGCGGCTGCCTGGTGGGAGGCCGAGCGCAGGGCACTGGTGGAGGGGGTGCGACAGGCGGCCGAGGCCGGTCTGCACGAGCTGTGCTGGGACCTGGCCCTGACATCGGTGACACTTTTCGAGGCCAAGGGGTACTTCGACGACTGGCACGAGTGCGCCCAGATCGCGCTCGAGGCGACCGAGCGGGCAGGCAACACCACGGGTATGGCCGCCATGCGCTACTCGCTGGGGACCCTGCATATGTTCCAGACCCGGTTGGAAGACGCGGAACGTTGCTTCACCTCGGCCCTGGAGATCTTCAGTACCGAGGGGAATGCGCACGGCAGCGCATTGGTGTTGCGGAACGCCGCGCACATCGACGCGCTGCGCCACGACATACCCGCGATGCTGGACAAGTACGCCACAGCGCTGCGGACGATGCGCGAGGTCGGCGACCGGATCGGAGAAGCGCATATTCTGCGCAGTCTGGCCAGGCACCGGATGGAGGAGCAGAACGACCGGGAAGCCCGGGAGCTGCTGGAGGAGGCGCTGCAGATCTGCCGTGAGGTGGGGTGTCTGCGGGCCGAGGCCCAGGTGGTCCACAGCTTCGCCGAGCTGCAACTGGGCGCCGGCCAGCTCGACCAGGCCCGCCGGTCGCTGCACCGGGTTCTGCGCATCGTCCGGGACGCCGGGGACCGCATCGGTGAGGCGTATGCCGTGTACGGGCTGAGCGTGCTGCGGCAGCGGGAGTGCCGTCTGGACGCGGCGGAAACCACTTTGGCGCATGCTCTCGACCTGGCAAGGCAGGTCGGTGAGCGGTTCATCGAGGCCAAGTCGCTCTACGGTCTCGGGGAGATCGCCCTCGCCCGGGACACCGTTTCTGCCGGGGCCGCGTACCTGGAGGCCGCGAACAGCCTCTTCGCCGGCCTCGGAGCCTCCGTCTGGCAGGCCAGGACCCTGATCCTGCTGACGGAGATTCGGGCCACCGATGCGCCGGAGCAGGCGAGAACACACCTGGAACAGGTGGACCGATTGCTCTCTGCCGTCGACTCCCGGGAGTCCGCGCACCTGCTGGAGGAAGTGCGCGGAATGCGAATCGGGGCCTTCGCCGCCGGCATTCCGGGCTCCTCGGCCGACATGGGGGCCCGAGCCGCGATCGAAGCCGGGGGAAGCGCCTCGACCTGACCGTGCGCCCCGTCCGTCGAACGGGCCCATGGCGAGGACTGCGCACCGGCACCGCTGTCGCCCGAGGCGTGCGTACACGGCCGGGGCCGCGCCACGGATCACCAATGGGTGTCTGCGACACATGCTCCCTCTTCGGCGGACCAGTGGGTGTCCCGCGGGCATTCCGGCTCGGCTTCGGTGGCATGCGCGACGGCTGAGGACGTCAGGGAGCACAGGAGGGTGAGCAGGAACGGAACGGCGAATCGGCGGATGATCATGGTGGTCCTCCGTGGTCGGCGATGCGTCGTGAGTCGGACGCGGTGTGGTGTGGTGTGGTGCGGAGTTCAGCACGCAGCGCTTCCGTCGGACGCTTCGTCCGCTTCCATCTCGCTCCCGGTCCGATGGGAGCGGAACAAGAGCGGATCGAAAGACCCACCCCGCACAGTCGGGGACGCGTTCTTTCCCCGATCCGGAGGTGTGCGATGGGTGATCCCACCCTGCGACTCGACGCCGACGACCTGTGCGCCATGATGGCGGACTTCGGTCCCCCCGACGTGGTCGCCGAGGACCTGTTGGCCTTCGATGACAAGACGACGCCCGCCCGTCCGCGGAAGGCGCAATGGCCCCCTGTCACCCTTGAGGGGGACCTTGCGCTCGTACGGGACGAGGAGAGCGGTCTGCGGTGCGTGTTGCCGGCATCGGCTTTGCGGGCCTGCCGTACCGCAGCGCTGGCTGTCATGGCGGCCCGTTTTCTCCTGTCGCCGGGTGTGGTCACCGTTTCACTCGTCGGATCGGGGACGACGGCCCGGATCCACCTGCTGGTGGCTGTCCACGGTCTGCCGGACATCAGCCATCTCGCGATGTACCGGCCGCGGCCGACAGACGCCCCCCCGGTGACTCCTCGGGTGGCCGAGCTGCTGAGCCGGGCCGGTATCGGACTGTCCGTCACCACCCGCGTCAGGGATGCCACCTTCGGTGCCAATCTGGTCATCCTCACCGGACCCGGCCTGCCCGCGGAAGGGCTGGGACACCTCGCGCCCGGAGCGGTCGTGATCAACGCCACGGGTGAGCATCCACCTCCGGCATTGGCCGGCCGCGCGAGCGCCCTGTTCGTCGACGACCCCGGGCGGCTGGAGCTTCCCGGGAGAACCGCTCTCGCGACTTCCAGCCCGATCCACCTGCGCCAGGTGTTCAGGGGTGAGCATCCGGGGCGGTCCCTCCCCGACCAGGTCCTGTTGGTCGACCTGCTGACCATCACCCTTCTCGATGGTTCGTTGGCCCGTCGACTGCATCGCACGGCGCTTCGTCACGGCCGCGGGGAGGTCGTCCCCGGCTGAGGCACTGCCGCAAGGAACGGTCGGCTTCCAGCGGAAACCGGACCGTCCCAGAAGCCCGCTCCTTCCTGATCATCCGGCCCCACTCACGAGGAGAACCGTGTCCACCCAACCCGAAGAGAACGACATCAAACGATTCATCATCACCAGTTTCATCCCCGATACCCCGGTCGGTGACCTCCCTGCCGACCTCGACCTGTTGGAGAACGGTGTCGTGGACAGCCTGGGACTGCTGCGCCTGATCAGTTGGGTCGGCAGCGCGTACGACATCCCGGTCGCCGAACGCGACATCACGCCGCACCAGTTCAGCTCCGTCACCGCCATCGCGGAGTTCGTCCGGCAGGCCCGGGTCCATTGATCGGACACGGGAAAACGGCCTTCGGAAAGATAGGAGAGCAGCGACGTGATCGTGCGCAGGAAGAATGAGATCGCCGCAGTCGAGTGGGGAAACGGCCTGAGCTTCCGGTTTCTCGTCGAAGCCGACCGGATGGGCTTCACCCTGGCCCACACCATCGTCCGGGCCGGCTCCAAGTCCCCCCTGCATTACCGACGGCACCTGGAAGCCTGCTACTGCATTTCCGGACGAGGACAGGTGATCGCCGAATCCGGCGATATCCACGAGATAGAACCCGGCACGCTGTACGCGCTCGACGAGCACGACCGACACCATCTGGTGGCTTCGCCCGGGAGCGATCTGGAACTCATCAGCATCTTCAACCCGCCCCTGCACGGCGATGAGCGGCACCACTTCGACGCCAGCGACTTCTCACACTACTGACCAGCCCCGCGGGACGAACCGGACAGCTGAGACGAGGACATCGATGAGCATCCACGCAGGACCCGAACCGTACGTGATCTCCGAGGAAGTGGCCGATGCCCTGGCATCGGGGCTGCCCGTGGTGGCGCTGGAATCCTCCGGTGTGGCCCACGGTCTGCCGCAGCCGATGAACTTCGACACCGCACTGCAGATGCACAAGGCGATCCGGGGCGGCGGCGCGGTGCCGGCCCGTGTGGGCATCATCGCCGGCAGGTTCGTGGTCGGCATGTCGGAGGAGCAGGTCGCCGACTTCGCGGGGACCGACGATCTCCCCAAGGTCAGTGTGCGCGACATCGGGCCGGCGCTGGCGTCCGGCCGTTCCGGTGGCACCACGGTCTCCGCCACACTGGTGGCCGCTGCCCACGCCGGCATCCGGGTATTCGCCGTCGCCGGCATCGGCGGAGTGCACTTCGGCGCACCGCAAAGCTTCGATGTCTCCTGCGACCTGACCGAGTTCACCCGTCACCGGATCGTCACCGTGTGCGCCGGCGCGAAGTCCCTGCTCGACCCGGCGCTGACGCTGGAATACCTGGAGACGCAGGGGGTGCCGGTCGTCGGCTACCGCTGCGATGACTTTCCCGCCTACTACTGCGTCTCCAGCGGTCATCCCAACCCTCACCGCGAGGACGACCTCGAACGTCTTACCGCGGCGGTCCGGTTGCACTGGGCCGCCGGCAACAACGGCGGGTTCATGGTCACCCACCCGATCGCCGAGCACGACGCGCTGCCCTCGGACCGGATCCAGGGGCTGATCCGGGAGAAGCAGGGCGAGGCGGAGCGGGCCGGCGTCACCGGAGCGGCGGTGACCCCCCATATCCTGGCCGCCGTCTCGGCTGCGACCCGGGGCCGTACCGCCGAGGCCAACCGGTCGGTGCTGCTGTCCACCAGTGCGCTCGCCGCCGAGGTGGCCGTCGCCCTCAACCGCTCCGTGCCCCCGGCAGGTGTCTCGTGACCCCCGGCGGTGCGCAGGCGGTGCTGTTCGACCTCGACGGGACGCTGGTCGACACCCCGGCCGGCATGGCCGAGGTGCTGACCACCGTGGTACGCGAGACCGGCCGGGAACCGGACGAGTCGGCACTCCGCGCCACCATCGGCCGGCCGCTCGCCACGTCCCTGGCCATCCTGCTCGACACGGCGAGCACGGGTGACCCCGACGTCACCCGTGCGGCGGAACGCGCTCGGACACTGTTCACCGAGCAGGTCATCCCCCGGGCACCGGAGCTCGTTTTCCCCGGGGTACCGGCGCTGCTCGCCGAACTGCGCGACCGGGGTGTCACGCTGGCCGTCGTCACCAGCAAAGTCCACTCCAGCGCGGTGGAACTGTTGGACGCCGCCGGGCTGCTCGGGGCGTTCGACACCCTCTCCTGTCACGGTATGACCCCACGTGGCAAGCCCTCCCCGGACCTGGCACTGCTCGCCGCTGCCGAACTGAAGGTGCCCGCCGGGCGGTGCCTGGTCGTCGGGGACGCAGTCGACGACATCCGGATGGCCCACCGGGCCGGCATGGCCGCGTACGGCGTCGGATACGGCGTCGCCGGTCACGATCGGCTCCTGAACGCCGGAGCCCGCGCTGTCGCCGGGACCACCACCGAATTGCGCGATGCACTGGCGATGGCGGTCGCGGCCGGACGCCTTGCCGCCGAACCCCACCCCACCGGTCCTCGTCGGAAGCAGGGATGATCTTCATGACCTCCCCGGTCACCAACGGTGCAACGTTATCGCGCGGCGCGGCCAACGCGGCACTGGCAATCCTCGCCGTGGCTCAGTTCCTGCTCGCCCTCGACTACTCCATCGTCTACGTGGCACTGCCCAGCGTCGGCGGCGACCTCTCCCTGACCGAGAGCACGGTGCAGTGGGTGGTCAGCGGATACGCGGTGTTCTTCGCCGGGTTCCTCATCGTCGGTGGCCGAATCTCGAGCCGGTTCGGCCCGCGCAACGTCTATCTCACCGCGATGGTGCTGTTCGGCGTGGCTTCCCTGGCGGGCGGTATCGCCTCGGACGGGGCCACTCTGATGGCGGCGCGTGCCGCCCAGGGCGTCGGTGCCGCACTGTTGCAGCCGGCTGTCATAGCGCTGATCAACACGACCTTCGCGGCTGGTCCCGAGCGCAATCGGGCGCTGGGGGTCTGGGGCACCGTCGGCGCGTCCGGACTCGCCGCCGGTGTCGTGGCCGGCGGCCTGTTGACCACCGTCTCCTGGCGCTGGGTCTTCCTGATCAACCTGCCGGTGACCGCGCTCTGCGTGCTGGCCGGCCTCCGCCTGCTGCCGCGTGTCGCCTCCCGCAAGGACCTCCGGCTCAATGTGATCAGTGCCGTACTGTGCACCGGCACGGTGCTCGCCGCGGCACTCGCCCTGACACAGGCCGCTGCCGAGAACTGGACCCATCCCACCACCCTGGCGTGCTTTGCCGCGGGTGCGGTTCTGCTGGTGGCGTTCGTACTGCGGGAGCGGAGCAGCAGCCGGCCACTGGTCGACCCGATCGTCCGGAGGACCCGGACGCTGCTGGTCGGCTGCGGATCCACCGCGCTGTACATGGCGAGCGTGGGCAACATGTTCTTCGTGGTGACCCTGCTGGTGCAGGAGTTGCGGGGCTACGGGCCGATCGCCGCCGGACTGGCGTTCCTTCCGATGGCGGCGGCCATTGTGCTGGCCAACTCCGTCACGGCGCGCGTGGTCGCCGCGCTGGGGGTACGCGCCACACTCACTCTTGCCTTCGTCGTGGCCGCGGGTGGACTGGCGCTTCTCGCAGCGCAGGTCGACGGCGAGCGTTATGTCGTCGACCTGTTGCCGGGTCTGCTGATCACCGGCTTCGCCCACGGAGTGATCTACGTGTCGATGTTCATCGTCGGCACCCGCGACATCGCGGATCACCATCAGGGTCTGGCAGGAGGGCTGATGACCACCACTCAGTACATGAGTGGAGCACTGGGCATCGCGGTGCTGGTGCTGGTTCTCGGACCGGGACCGCAACAGGGTGACTTCGGGCGGGCTTTCCTCACGACGGCGGGAGCCGCCGCGCTGGGCGCCCTGCTGGTCTGGCTCGGCCTCTCCGGACGGGCCGAACCCGCTCGTACAGCCGGCCGGGTCCGAGAGGGGGCTCCGCGATGAAGCGGCATTCCTGGGTGGCGCAACTCGGTGTACTGGTGATCGACAACGACCCTGTGGTCGAGGCCGAGCTGTGGCGGATGGCGCCCTTGGGAGTAACCGTGCACGCGGCCCGCTTCGAGAGCCCGACGAGCACGGGCGCGGAGTACATCGGAACGCCCTGGCCGGACATGATCGCCGTGCAGGACATCCGACGGGGGTTGGAGCAACTCGGGCGGATGGGCGTGTCGGCGATCTGCCTGTGCTTCGGCTCCGCCAGCTTCTTCGGTGGAAAGGACTTCGACGACGGGTTCTCCTCCGCGGCCACCGAACTGGCCGGTGGCACCCCCGTGTACACCGCGGGACAGGCGCTCCGTGCCGCGCTCGCCTCGACCGGTGTTCACCGACCGCTGGTGGTGGCCCCGCCGTGGTTCACCCCTCCGACACTCTCCGCGACACGCTCCTACCTGGCGGAGGCCGGTCACAGCATCGCCGGTCTGACGCAGTACCGGCTGGGCGGCGGTTGGGAGGAGACGCCCCGGCACCGTGTGTTCGATCGCGGCGGACGTTGGGAGGTGGACCCGACGGAGGTCTGCCGCCAGGTCACGACCGACTTTCCGGCAGATGCCGACGGCGTCCTGATCCCCGGCAGCGGCTTCCGCTCGTTCGAAGCGGTGGAATCGCTGGAGAACTCGCTCGGCGTGCCGGTCATCACCTCCAACCAGGCTTGCCTCTGGCGACTGCTGACCCTGACCGGAGTCGCCTCGGCGGTCCCCGGTGGTGGTCGACTGCTCGCCGGCCGCCCGGCCTCGGTGTAGTGGCGCGAGGCCCGGCCCACCAGCGGCCCGGTACGGACGCCGCAGTACCGGGCGATCGCGCCCACCCCGCCACACCTCGTGGAAGGAAGACCCGATGCCCACACCCATGTTCCTGACCGCCCTGACCCGCCGTGCCCGGGAGCTGCCGGACGCTCCCGCTCTGACCTGGCGCGGCCGGACGGTGTCGTACCGTGAGCTGGCGGCCGCTGCCGCCGCGACGCGGGCCGAGCTCGCCGCTCTGGACCTCCCGACGGGTGTGCCCCTCTGTGTGCCCGCACGGAAGTCACCCGAGACGGTGGCCCTCGTCATCGCCTGCCTCCAAGCCGGCCGACGTGTACTGCTGCCATCTGCCGGGCTCGGCGCGGCAGCGCTCGATGAGCTGTGTATGCAGACCGGCTGTAGCCACGTGCTGACCATCCCGGCCTCCGGTCCCACCGGCGGGACCGGAGAGGCTCGGTTGGTGATGGCCGCACGTCCGAGCGGGCACGCGCCCGGACCCGCCCTTCCGCCGGGGCCCGGCCTGCTGCTGACCACCTCCGGCTCCACCGGCACGCCGAAGACCGTGGTACTCGACACCGACGGTGTCGACCGCTTTCTGGCGTGGGCCGTCGACCGGTTCGGGATCGGGAGCGGGGCCCGGGTGCTGAACTACGCGCCGCTCAACTTCGACCTGTGCCTGCTCGACGTGTGGTCCACACTCGCCGCCGGCGGATGCGCCGACCTGGTCGATCCCGACATCGCCATGGACGGGTCCCGGCTGGTTGCCGTGTGCGCGGAACGGAAACCCCATGTCATTCAGGCTGTCCCGCTCTTCTTCCGCCTGGTCACCGACGCCTCCGACCGGCCCCTCCACGGGGTCCACCACATTCTGCTGACCGGTGACACCGTACCCGTGCCTCTGCTGGAACGGATCGCCGAGACCTTCCCGGGCGCCCGGCTGTGGAACGTCTACGGCTGTACCGAGACCAACGACAGTTTTCTGCACGAGATCGACCTCGCCGAGGCCCGGGCCGCAGGAGCGATCCCCATCGGCCGTCCGATCGGCGGTGTCCATGCCCGGGTGGTGGGCCCCGACGGTCGGACGGTCACCGGTAGTGGCGCCGGAGAGTTGCTCGTGAGCACGCCGTTCCAGATGCGCGGCTACCTCGGTCGGTCGACCGTGGGGGATGCGGGACACCGGCACGACGGCATGTTCAGGACCGGGGACCTGGTGCATCGAGACGAGTTCGGACTGATGTATCTCACAGGCCGCAGTGATCGTCAGGTCAAGGTCCGCGGGGTGCGCACCAACCTGGAGGAGGTCGAGCGTGTGCTGCTCACCCACCCCCGGGTACGGGAGGTGGCCGTCATCGCCGAACCGGACGACACGGCCGGACACAGGCTGCACGCCGTGGTCCGCGGCACGCCCGAAGCCCGACTCAACGGCCTGGGATTGCGCGTGCACTGTGCTGCGGGACTGCCGCGCACCGCGATCCCCGGCTCGTTCGACATCACCCATGACCCGCTGCCGCGCACCTCCACGGGAAAGGTCGACCGCAACGCGCTGCGTCGCGTCGGGCACCCGGACATCACCCACCCCACCGAGGAGTACGCACGATGACCGAGTGGAACGAGGACCAGCGGGCACTCCGCGCGGCGGTCGAGGCACTGGGCCCCCGCCTCGGTGAGGGCCACATCGAGCGGGACCCCGGCGGTGGGTTCGCCGCCGGCGCCTGGAAACTCCTGTCCGAGACCGGACTCTTCGCCTTGCCCTTCGCCGGCGAACACGGCGGCCTCCGACAGTCCCTGCCGACCACCATGTACGTGCTGGAGGGCCTGGGGCGCTCCTGCCGGGACGGGGGGTTGAGCTTCTCCGCATCGACTCACCTGGTGAGCACCGGCGTGCCCCTTCAGCGGTTCGGCTCGGAAGAGTTGCGGGCCCGTTATCTGCCCCGCGTCTGCGACGGCTCACTGATCGGCGCCCATGCCATCACCGAACCCGAGGGAGGCTCCGATGTGATGGCGATGCGTACCGCGGCCGAGCGGGACGGCGATCACTTCGTGCTCAGCGGCACCAAGGCGTTCGTCACCAACGGACCGATCGCCGACGTGTTCGTCGTGTACGCCCGCACCGGGCAACGCGGCAGTCCCACCGGGCTGACCGCGTTTCTTGTCGACCGGGAGACCCCCGGTCTCGGTGTCGGCCGACCGATCGCGAAGATGGGACTGCGCACCTCCCCGCTGAGCGAACTCTTCCTCGATGGTTGTCGGGTGCCGGACAGCCATGTCCTGGGCCACGTCGGCTCCGGATTCCTGATCTTGGATCACGTGATGAGGTGGGAGATCCTGTGCTCCTTCGTCATCAACCTGGGCGAGATGGAGCACCGACTGCAGCGCTGCATCGACTACGCCCGAACGAGGACACAGTTCGGGCAGCCGATCGGCTCCTATCAATCCATCGCCAACCACATCGTCGATATGAAGGTCTCGGTGGAGACCTCCCGTAAATGGCTCTACGACACCGGCCGCAAATTGGCCGACGGCAAGGACGTCACGGTCGATGTCGCCATCTCCAAGCTACTGACCAGCGAGAGCAACGTCAGTACCGCGCTCGCGGCCGTACAGATATTCGGCGGCTACGGCTACACCGTCGAATACGGCCTGGAGAAGGATTTGCGTAACGCCGTCGCCGGAACGATCTACTCCGGGACCTCCGAAATCCAGCGGCAGCGCATCGCCAAACTGATCGGACTGTGAGGAAGTGACCCGCATGACCGGTATGACTCCCACCGAAGACCACCTCCTGCGATCCACCGAGTTCCTCGATCATCACAGCGATGAGGTCCGGGACCTGGTCGCCCGCGCGCTCCCGGGCGGGCCCGCCGCAGGAACCGACATCGAGCGGGCTCGCGCCCTGTACTACGCGGTCCGCGACGGCATTCACTACGAGGTCTACGGCGCCGACCTGTCCCGTACGGGCCTGCGGGCGAGCTCGGTGATCCGGCGCGGCATGGGCTTCTGCGTCCATAAGTCCATCGTTTACGCAGCAGCCGTGCGTGCCGCCGGAATTCCCAGCCGCCTCTACTACGGCGACGTGCACAATCACCTGGCATCGCCCCAACTGGAAAAGCTGATGGGCGGCAAGGTGTTCTGTTTCCACAGTCTCACCAGTGTCCGTTTGGCGAACCGATGGGTGAAGGTCACGCCGGTCTTCAACGCCCTGCTGTGCCGACTGTACAGAATCCGCCCGCTGGAGTTCGACGGCCATCGCGACAGCATGTACCACCCCTACGACGAAGAGGGCCGCCTGCACATGGAATTCCTTCGTACTCACGGGGAATTTGACGACGTCCCCTACGAAATGGTGGTCGGGGGCATTCGCCGGGCCCATCCCCGCCTGTTCGAAGCCCCGGAGAGGACGGCGAGCGGATCACTCGTCGCCGACATCGGCCGCTCCTGAACCGCCCGCCTCCCAAGGAAAGGCAAGAGCATGTCCGCATCCACCACTAGAGCCGGGACCACCGTCGAGGTCACTGCGGCCACCGACTCCGCGGAGTCCTCCCCGGTCCGCCGTCATCTGATCACCTGGATCGCCGTGGCGCTCGCCTCGGTGGCGCTGGCGCTGATCACCCGCTGGATCCACACCGGCGACGAGTACTGGGGCCAGCGGTGGACAGTCGATCTGACCGTCTATCTGGCCAGCGGTGAAACGGTCCGCGAAGGGAACTCCCTCTATGATCTTGTTGTCATGTCCCCGCTATACGGGGAGATGCCCTACCTCTATCCGCCGCTGACCGCGCTCCTCTTCTTCGTACCGCTCTCCTTCCTACCGCCGGTCGTGGCCGGGCTGATGTGGAACAGCGCCTCCCTGATCGCGCTCGGCGCCGCGATCTGGCTGACGCTGGGCATCGCCGGAGTTCGGAACGACCGTGCCCGTTGGGTGCTGACCGTGCTGGGCCTGGTGATGGCGGCATGCCTGCTGCCCGTGCGCCTTCACCTCATCGCCGGCCAGATCAACGCCTTTCTCCTGTTGCTCGTGCTGCTGGACTTCCGCCGCGCCCCCGGCCGGTGGCAGGGCGTCGGTATCGGCATCGCGGCCGGCCTGAAGATCACCCCCCTGATCTTCATCGCCTACCTGATGATCACCCGCCGGTGGGCAGCGGCACGCAACGCGCTGGCCGCCTTTCTGGCCACCGTGGCGATCGGCTTCCTCCTGCTACCGGCCGACGCCGCTCGCTACTGGGGAGGCCTGGTGTTGCACTCCTCCCGCGCCGGCGGCGTCTTCGACACCCCGAACCAGTCGCTGGCCGGAGCACTGGCCCGGGTGATGTCGGGTGAACAGTACGACGCGTGGTGGCTGCTGGTGATGGCCGTGGTCGGCCTGTGGGGAATGGGGGTCGCGCTCTTCGCCTTTCGCCGCGGCGCCGATTTCCTCGGCTTCTCCGCCACGGCCGTCACCGGGCTGCTGATCTCCCCGGTCAGCTGGGAGCACCACTGGGTGTACGTGATTCCCCTCCTCGTCTGGCTGGCGGTGTGGGCGTGGCGAAAGCGTTCCCTCCCGGTGGCCGCGATCACCGCAGTGCTGGTGCTCGTGTTCACCGTCAGGACCTTCATGCTGATGGGCATCGAGGAATCCCCACCGTCCCCGATGACCCTGGCCGCGTGGGAACAAGTGATCGCTGCGCCATTTCCACTGGCGGGACTTGCGTTGCTGACCCTGGGCCCACTCTGGGTGGGCCGGACCTTCCCCCGCCGAAACGCCGGCCCCGGGGCCACCACCGACCCGAGCCACCCCGCCCCGGGCGCCGGAGCGCCCCTGCCGCAACAGCCAGCGCAATCCGGAGAGCGACCTCGCGCGTCCGCCGATCCGGCCACTCGAACCCGTGCTGCCTTCGGCCGGCCGACCACACTCCTCGGGGAGGAGAAATGACGGATATCACCCATGGCACGGCCACGGACCGTGCCGGTATCGACGGTCGGGGCTCCGCGTCCGAACCAACCCCCGCTCGCTTCTCCCCGTCCCGCACGGCGATACCGTCCACGTCGACCACCATCGAGATAGTGGTTCCCGCCCACAACGAAGAACGCGCGTTACCGGGCTGCCTGCGCACCCTGCACGCCCGGCTGCGTGATGAATTGCCCTACCCCTGGCACATCACCGTGGTCGACAACGCCAGCACCGACCGCACTCTCGAGGTCGCCCGGGAACTGGCCGCGGAACTACCGCGGGTCCGCGTCGTCCATCTGGACCGCAAGGGCAAGGGTCTGGCGGTGCGCACCGTGTGGGGATCCAGCGAGGCCGACATCGTCGCCTATATGGATGTCGACCTCTCGACCGGCCTCGACGGCTTCCTGCCCCTGATCGCGCCGCTCGTCAGCGGCCACTCCGACCTGGCGATCGGCAGCCGACTCGCTCCCGGTGCCCGGACCCTGCGAGGGCTGCGGCGGGAGTTCGTCTCCCGCTCGTACAACGCGCTGATCCGCTTCACCCACGGAGTCCGCTTCAGCGACGGGCAGTGCGGTTTCAAGGCCGCCCGCACCCGGGTGATCCGCCCCTTGCTGGAGGTGGCCCGTGACGACAGGTTCTTCTTCGACACCGAACTGCTGCTTCTCGCTGACCACAACGGTCTGCGGGTGCACGAGGTGGCTGTCGATTGGGTTGAGGACGTCGACACCCGGGTGAACATCATGGGAACCGCGATGCGAAACGTGCTGGGTCTGTGGCGGATGGCACGGCTCAAAGCCACCGGTCGTGCGCGAGCGGCTGTGACTCCCCGCCCGGGCCCGGTGGCGGAGCACCCGAACGCGGTGCTCCGCCCACGAGCCGAACGCGGCGTCCTCACCCGAGAGGTGGGGTACTTCCTCGCGATCGGCCTCGCCTCGACCATCGGGCACGCATTGTTGTACTGGCTGCTGCGCTTCTGGTGGTCGCCGCCGGCCGCCAATCTGGTGGCACTGGTGGCGCTGACCGTGCTGAACACCGAGGCACATCGGCGGCTGACCTTCCGGGGGGCACCGGCCGGCCCGGTCCGGGCGCACGTGGGCAGCGTGGTGTTGTTCGTACTGGGTTACGCGATGACCACGTCAGCCGTGCTGTGTTTCCGGCATCTGGCCGATGAGCCGTCCCACCTAGCCGAGGTGGTCACTCTGGCCGCGGCCTCCGCGGTGGTCACCGTGGTGCGCTTCCTCGCCCTGAAACTGGTCGTTTTCGGTCGGCATCGCGTCCCCGCGTCCCCCTGAGCCGGCAAGACCACGCTCCCGTACGTCGCCGGGCCGCATAACCCCAGCAACACCGAACCACCCCACACCCGACAGAGACGCCTTGACGAAAGACATGGAGGCACCCCCTCGCCCCGGGTTGAGGAGGACCCACCACCAGGACCCCGGGTCGCCATGCGTCCCCTCTGTGCCCCCCGGACCCGGGGGGCACAGAGGGGAAGTTGCACCAAGGCCCCTCCTCGGATACTGAAGCTCTACGGACCGACCTGTTGAGTGCCCGCTCCGCCAATGTCCGGCCCGCCGAGCCGCGGACGGGAACCTGGTCGGGTTTGCTTCACGTTCCTGCAAAGCCGGCCTGCGGGAACGCGTCCTCCACCCGGCGCGACCTGCTCGATCAGGCAGCTGACACTCCATCGGAACGAGCGTCATTTCAGCGTCAGGATATCGCCCACAACGCCCACAACGCCCACGCGCGAAACCGCAGGTCAGGAGCCCTTTGCGGCCGGTTCGAGGATCGCGACGCACTCCAGGTGATGGGTCATCGCAAAGATTTCGATCTCAACGGAATCAGGAAACCCGCAGGTCAGAGGCACCTTGCCGGCTCTTTTCCCTTCGCGAGGGCACCGCGAGCGTCATATGAGCGTCAAGGCCCGGACTCCATCCGCCCGGGACGGAGCCGGCTGCCATCGTGTCCGGCTGCCTCTCAACCCGTCGAGGTGGACGCACCACAGCTCCAGCGAACGCGTCCGGCATTCCTGCTTGCAATCGCCTCGGAGCGCGTTCTGCGTGGCGAGTCGGCATAGGCTTCTGTAGCGGACGAGGGCGGCGGGGGCAGGGAAGGTC
>NZ_VKHT01000180.1 GCF_014141535.1 Streptomyces alkaliphilus
CCGCGCATCCGCCCCGCACCGCCGCTCCCCTCCCGAACCGCGAACTCCTCCACCCGTACCGGATGCCGCCACTCCAGGATCTCGGGATCGGTGAGGCGGGAGTTGGTCATGTGGGTCTGCACCGCCGAGGTGCCGGGGAAGTCCGGCCCGGCGCCGGACCCGGAGGCGAGCGTCTCGTAGTACTGGGTGTGCTCGTTGCCGAAGGTGACGTTGTTCATCGTGCCCGAGCCCTCGGCCTGCACCCCCAGAGCCGCGTACAGGGCGCCCACCAGCGCCTGGGAGGTCTCCACGTTGCCCGCCACGGTCGCCGCCGGGTACCGGGGGGAGAGCATGCTCCCCTCCGGGATGCGCACCTCCAGCGGCTCCAGACACCCGCTGTTGAGCGGGATGTCGTCGGCCACCAGGGTGCGGAAGACGTAGAGCACGGCGGCCGTGACCACCGAGGACGGGGCGTTGAGGTTGTCCTCCCGTTGCGGGGAGGTGCCCTCGAAGTCGATCACCGCGGAGCGGTTCTCCCGATCCACCGTGACCCGGACCGCGATCACCGCCCCGGAGTCCGTCTCGTAACGGCGGTAACCGTCCGAGAGGTCGGCGACGATGCGCCGTACGGCCTCCTCGGCGTTGTCCCGCACGTGTCCCATGTAGGCCAGGACCGTTTCCCGTCCGAACCGCTCCATCACCGCCCGCAGCTCGGCCACGCCCTTCTCGTTGGCTGCGAGTTGGGCACGCAGGTCGGCGAGGTTGGCGTCGGGGTTGCGGGAGGGATGGGGGCCGGAGGTCAGCAGGGCCCTGGTCTCCTCCTCCCGCAGCCGGCCGTCGCGCACCAGCAGATGGCTGTCGAAGAGCACCCCCTCGTCGTGGACGGTACGGCTGAAGGCGGGCATCGAGCCGGGGCTGATGCCGCCGATCTCGGCGTGGTGGCCCCGGGAGGCGACCAGGAAGAGCAGGTCGGGGGAGGCGTCCGGCGCGGCGGGGTCGGGCTCGGCGAAGACCGGGGTGACCACCGTGACATCGGGCAGGTGCGTACCGCCGTGGTAGGGATCGTTGACCGCGTAGGCGTCCCCCGGGCGCATGGTCCCGGAGGTGCGACGCAGCACCGCGCGGATGGAATCCCCCATCGACCCCAGGTGCACCGGGATGTGCGGGGCGTTGGCGACCAGATTGCCCTCGGGGTCGAACAGCGCGCAGGAGAAGTCGAGTCGCTCCTTGATGTTGACCGAGTGCGCGGTGTTCTCCAGGGTGACGCCCATCTGCTCCGCGACGGCCATGAAGAGGCTGTTGAAGACCTCCAGTCGCACCGGATCCGCCTCCGTTCCGGCGGCGAGGACCCGCGGCCGCGGCAGGTACCGTTCGATCACCAGGTGCCCCTCGGGGCGGACGACGGCCCGCCAACCGGGTTCGACCACGGTGGTCGCGTCGGGCTCGGTGATGAGTGCCGGGCCGGTCACGGTGCGACCGGGTTCCAGGTCGGCACGCCGGTGGAGGGGGGCACGACGCTCCCGTCCCCCGATGTGCATCCGGACCCGTTCCGCGGGCTCCGCCTCCGATGAGTCCGTTCCCGGGACGGTCGCGGCCCCCGTCACCACCGCCCCGCCGGGCACCGCCACCGGGGCCGTGCCCCCGCTCGACCCGGTCGCCTCGACAACGGCGGTCGCCACCACCAGCGGGCGATCGGTCGCGAATCCGTATCGGGCCCGGTGGGCCGCGGTGAAGGCGGCGGTCATCGCCGCGGGATCGCCCGGTTCGACCGCCAGCGCGGCGTCGGTGCCCGCGTACCGCAGGTGCGCCCGGGCGGTGGTGACGATCGCCTCGTCGGCCAGACCGTCCGCCCGCAGCGCGGAACGCGCCTCCCGCGCCAGTTCCCCGCACACCCCTCGCAGCACGTCGGCGGTCTCCGCGTTCAGTTCCCGCTCCACCGAGCGCTCGCGCATCACCGTCACGTCGGCCAGCCCGATGCCGTGGGCGGACAGGACGCCCGCCAGCGGAGGCACCACCACGGTCTCCACGCCCAGGGCGTCGGCGACCGCGCAGGCGTGCTGGCCCCCGGCGCCGCCGAAGGAGACCAGGGCGTGGGTGGTGACGTCGTGACCGCGTCGTACCGAGATCCGTTTGACCGCGTTGGCCATCGCCAGGACCGCGATGTCGAGGAAGCCGGCCGCCACCTCCTCGGGAGTGCGGCGGACCCCGGTGCGGCGCTCGGTCTCCTCGGCGAGGCGGGTGAAACCCTCGCGCACCGCGACGGTGTCCAGGGGGAGGTTCCCCCCGGGGCCGAACACGTGCGGGAAATGCTCGGGACGCACCCGTCCCAGCATGACGTTGGCGTCGGTGACCGTGAGCGGACCGCCGCGCCGGTAACAGGCGGGGCCGGGGACGGCCCCCGCGGAGCGGGGGCCCACCCGGTAGCGCAGACCGTCGAACTCCAGCACCGATCCCCCGCCGGCGGCGACGGTGTGGATGTCCATCATCGGCACCCGCACCCGTACACCGGCGATCTCACCGCCGTCGGTGCGTTCCCACTCCCCCGCCCAGTGGGAGACGTCCGTGGACGTGCCGCCCATGTCGAAGCCGACCACCTCCCGGTACCCGATGGCGGCACAGGAGCGGGCCATCCCGACCACGCCGCCGGCCGGCCCGGAGAGCAGGGCGTCCCGCCCCCGGAAGGAGGCGGCGTCCCGCAAACCACCGTGGGACTGCATGAACAGCAGGGGAATGCCCGGCAGTTCGGCGGCGATCCGCTCGACGTAGCGGCGCAGCACCGGGGACAGGTAGGCGTCCACCACCGTGGTGTCGCCGCGGGGGACCATCCGGATCAGCGGCGCGACCTCGTGCGAGACGCTCACCTGCTCGAACCCCGCCTCCCGGGCCAGCCGGGCGATCTCCCGCTCGTGCCCGGGATACCGGTAGCCGTGCATCAGCACCACGGCGACGGAGCGGTAACCGGCCTCCCGGAGGCCCGCCAGGGCGTCGGCGGCGGCCCGGTGGTCCAGCGGCAGAATCACCTCTCCGCGGGCGGAGACCCGTTCGGGGATCTCGACCACCCGGTCGTACACCGCGTCGGGAAGCACGATGTGACGGTCGAACAGGCGGGGACGGTTCTGCTGCGCGATGCGCAGGGCGTCGCGGAAGCCCCGGGTGGTGACCAGCGCGGTGGGCTCGCCCCGACGCTCCAGGAGCGCGTTGGTGGCCACCGTCGTGCCCATCCGCACGCCCGCGATCCGTTCGGCGGGGATCGGCTCGTCGGCGCCCAGCCCCATGAGTCTGCGGATGCCCGCCACGGCGGCGTCATCCGTCCGCGAGGGATCCTCGGAGAGGACCTTGCCCGCCACCAGTTCACCGTCCGGTCGACGGGCCACCACATCGGTGAAGGTGCCGCCCCGATCGATCCAGAACTCCCAACGCCCGCTCATGGCACTCATCGTGCCCGATCGCGGGCCGGCGGGCCACGGTGCGACGGGGACCCCGGGTCCCGGGGCCCCCGCGGCCGGGTCGGGGCTCAGCCCCCGGCGGACCGGGCGACCGGGGGACGGGCCGTGCCCGGGTCGGTCGACGGCACCGTTCCGGGACGAGCGGACCCGGCCGGCACCACCGCGCCCAGTGCCGCGCGGGTGGCGCGCTCCGCGGCGCGGTCCAACAGCGGGGCGGTACCCGCCAGGCGGTGTCGGGCCTCCTCCGCGGCCAGGCGCAGGAGGCCGGGCAGCAGGTCCCGCGACCGGTCCACGACCCACCGGGTGCCCTTGGTGGCCATCCACCGCGTCGCCGCCGCGCGGCCCGGAGGGGGCTGATCACAGCGGACGGGGGGCGGCGCGCCGCCGTACCGGTCCCGGACCCCCGGCAGGGCGTGGACCTCACGGGCCAGCAGGCGGTGGCCGAGCTCCCCGGGGTGCAGCCGGTCCACGCTCCAGAACCCGGGGCGCCCCAGCATCGGATGATCGGCGAGGTGGAGGTGGAGGGCTCCGTGGCGGGCGGCCACGACGTGCACCACCTCGTTGACCGAGCGCATCCGACGGGCCAGGGGGCGGGCCAGGGGGCCCGGCAGGGACAACAACCGTCCCGGATCGGGGAGGCAGGCGGTGACCACCACCGTGCCGTCCGCCACGAGGGTGCCGACCACGGTGTCCAGCGATCGGGCCACGCGGTGGATGTCGAAGGAGGTCCGCAGGGTGTCGTTGCCACCGACCAGTACCGAGGCCAGGTGGGGACGGAACCGGCGGGCCGCGGGCAGTTGCCGTTCGGCGACGTCGGCGCACTGGGCACCGCTGTGGGCCGGTCGTTCGAACCGAACGGGACGGCCGGAGCCGGCGAGGGCGTCCGCGAGCAGCACGGCCCACCCCCGCCAGGTGCCGTCGGGCAACGGGTCGCCGATGCCCTCGGTGAGCGAATCCCCCAACGCGACGTATCTCAGTTCGCCGGGAGGACCGGAAGGGGGCGCAGCACCGGGGAGAAGGCCCCCGCGGGGCCCCGGGGGCGCGCTCACCGGCTCTCCTCCCCCGTCCGCCCGGCCGGCCCGAGGAGCCCCGGGACCGGTGCGCCGGGCACGGCGGACACCAGGCCCGTCGGGGTGGTGTGGAGGCGTTCCGCCGCCGGTGGCGGGAGAAAGGGGACGGCGGGAGCGGGCAGCGGCTCGAGGGCCGCCTCGTGGGCGGTGAGGAAGGCGCGCACCGCCGCCTCGCGCGGATACCGTTCGGCGCGTCGTCGGGCCCGGCCCCGGCGCTCCGTCTCCGGCCGGGCCAGGAGGTTCAACGCACCCTCGGCGAAAGCCCGCCCCGTACCCGCCGCGGCCACCCCGGCCTCGGCCATCAGCGCGGGCACGGCCGAGCGGGCGTGGGCCACCACGGGAGTGCCACAGGCGAGGGCCTCCATGGCGGCCAGTCCGAAGGTCTCGGCGGGGCCGGGAGCGAGGACGACGTCGGCCGACGCCTGCAGGGCCGCCAGTCGATCGGCCCGATCCACGTGTCCCACGAACACCACCGGCAGGCGGGCGGACCGGGCACGTTCCGTCATCCGGCCGCGCAGGGGGCCGTCCCCCGCCACCACCAGTCGGGCCCGTACCCCGAGGGTCCGCAACTCGGCGAGCGCGTCCAGGGCGATCTCGGGGTGTTTCTCCGGGGAGAGCCGCGAACAGAGCAGGAGCATCACCTCGTCCGGGGCGAGGAGCCGGGCCCGCAGCGCGGGGTCGCGCAGCTCCGGCCGCCGCCGCGACAGGTCCACCCCCAGCGGGGCCAGGACGACGTTGCGTGCGCCGATGCGGACGAACTCCCTCTCGGCCCAGCGGGTGGTGCACACGATCCTGCTGTAGGCGCGGGCGGTGAGCCGGTTGAGGCGGTCGGCGGTGGCCCGGGCCACCGCCGGCGGGGTCCCCCACGCGGCGAGAACCCCGTCGACGCTCTCGTGGGAGACCATGATCGCCCGCACCCGGTGCCGCCGTGCCCACTCCCCGGTCCAGCGCAGGGTGGTGCGGTCGGACACCTCCAGACGATCCGGTGCCAGCCGGTCGAGCAGCGCGGTCACCCGCGACCGGTCGAGCAGCGCCCGGTAGCCACCGGTACCGGGGATCCGGGGTCCGGGCAGGGTGATGACCCGCCCGGCGGGGGTGCGGACGTCGGATGGCCCCGGGCCGGGCACCACCAGCACCGGATCGTGGCCCGCGGCGAGGTAGCCGGTGCCCAGTTCCGCCAGCGCGGTGCGCAGGCCACCGGAGGCCGGGGCGACGAAGTTCGCCAGGCGCACGATCCGCAGGCCGCGGTCGGCGCGGCTCACCGCGCGACCGCCGTTCGCGCGCGGAGCACCCCGCGGTAGTGCTCCAGCAATCGGTCCCCGATCGCCTCCCAGCTCCGGCCGGCCACCGCCGCGGCGCCGGCGGAGGCCAGGCGGGCGCGGCGCGCCGGGTCGTCGCGCAACGCCGCCACCGCCTCCCGCAGCGCCCCGGCGTCCCCCGGCGGGACGAGCAGGCCGGTGCGGTCGTGGTCCACCAGGTCCAGGGGGCCTCCGGCCGCGGGGGCGATCACCGCGACTCCGGACGCCTGTGCCTCCTGGACCGTCTGGCAGAAGGTCTCGAAGGGACCGGTGTGAACGAAGACGTCCAACGAGGCGTACAGTCCGGCCAGATCGTGGCCGGTCAGCCGGCCGGTGAAGTGTGCCCCGGGCACAGCCGCCCGCAGGGCCGGGGCACTGGGGCCGTCACCGACTATCACCGTGCGGACGCCGGGCAGGTCCGCGGCGGGGCCCAGCAGTTCCACGTGCTTCTCGGGGGCCAGCCGGCCGATGTAGCCGATCAGCAGTTCGCCGTCGGGGGCCAGGGACCGACGCAGCCCCGGGTCCCGGTGGGCCGGGTCGAAACGCCCGGTGTCCACTCCCCTGGGCCACAGCCGGACCCGGGGCACGCCGTGCTCCTCGAGGGCACGGAGGGAGGAGGTGGAGGGCGCGAGAGTGATGTCGGACGCGGTGTGAACGGCGTGGATACGGCGCCAGGCGGCGGCCTCCCCCGCGCCGAGGTAGGTGCGGGCGTACCCGGCGATGTCGGTCTGGTAGACGGAGACGACCGGTGCGCCCACCCGGGCCGCGGCGGCCAGCCCGCGCGGGCCCAGCACGAAGGGGCTGGCGAGATGGACGATGTCCGGCCTGTGATCGGCCACGGCGCGGGCGAGGCGGCGGCTGGGGAGCGCCACCCGCACCTGGGGGTAGCCGGGGAGCGGGAGGG
>NZ_VKHT01001787.1 GCF_014141535.1 Streptomyces alkaliphilus
GGGGTGAATCTGGGAAGCGAGATCGCGAGGTTGTTCATCGGTACGCCGGGCCGGCTCAGCCCGGTGGGGGACCGGCGCGGCGCCAAGCGCACCCGCGGGTTCTGACGCCGGAACCCGCGTCGGTGCGGCGCGTGCCCGTCCGGGGCACGCGCCGCACCGACGCGACGTCACCGGGGGTTCAGTGCTTGTCGCCCCGGTCGCTCAGCCGCTTGAAGGAACGCTCGATCTCGGCCTCGGCGTCGGCGCGCCCCACCCAGTCGGCGCCCTCGACGGACTTGCCGGGCTCCAGGTCCTTGTAGACCTCGAAGAAGTGCTGGATCTCCAGGCGGTCGAACTCGCTGACGTCGCCGATGTCGACCAGGTGCTCCATG
>NZ_VKHT01001788.1 GCF_014141535.1 Streptomyces alkaliphilus
CGTCCGCCTCGTCGGCTGGGGCCGGCCAGGCGGACGGTGTAGACGAGGCCGTTGTCGGTCAGTGTGGAGGCGGGGTATCCGTGCAGTTGGGCGGCTTGCCGGAAGGTGTCCAGGACGATCTTGGAGGCGACGGGGCGGTGCTCGATGGTGACAGCGGTGATGACCAGTCGGGCTTTCGACATGCCCGAACATCAGCAGCTCGCGTCGGTGTCCTGGATGTCCTGAGGAGCTGTTGTCGTTCCGATCGTGAGGGGTGGGCGTCGAACGGGAGTCTCGTTCGGGTGACCGTGGCTGGCTGCGGGCATGAAGGCAGGGCCTCCTGGTAGCTCGGGGTTGCGAAGCCAACCGAGA
>NZ_VKHT01001789.1 GCF_014141535.1 Streptomyces alkaliphilus
CGTGTCCTACCTGAACGCGGCGCGACAGATCGACCCGGTTGCCGCCTGGCTCACCGCGATCGCGGTGAGCTCCCGCGAGCCCACCGAATGGGCCGCGTCGGCCGAGCGGTCCGTCACCGTGCCCGTCGACCACGCCGACATCCTGCGCAGCAGGCGGGTGGCCGAGACGGTCAACGAGATCATCGGCGCGTACGCGCCCCTGTGACCCGTGGTGGACGGGCCGGCCATGGTGCGGTCGACCCGCGCGCGGGGCCGGCTCGAACCGATCAGGGCGCCGACCGTCATCACGCACCGGTCCCCGTCCCAGGTCTGTCCGGACACGAAGACGTTGTTGGCCATCAGCCGA
>NZ_VKHT01001790.1 GCF_014141535.1 Streptomyces alkaliphilus
TGGCGCCCCCCAGCCGGGCGCGCCGAACCCGGAGGAGGACCCGCAGATGGGGCACCCGCCCGTGCGGGGATGGCCGCGGCACCACCCCCCGCGGCAGGAGTGAGGCGGTTCGGGAGACGTCGAACGGCGGGTGGCGGGGGAACTCCCCCCGCCACCCGCCGTTCGACGTGCCGGGCACCGGCGCGCGGTGCCCGGCAGTCGCTCCGAACGGTTCGATCGACCGATCAGTCCGTGCCGGTCATCAGCTCACGGGTCAGCTCCACGTCATGGCGCATCCGGGCGATGAACGCCTCCAGACTGTCGAAGGTTTCCTGACCCCGCAGGCGGGCGT
>NZ_VKHT01001791.1 GCF_014141535.1 Streptomyces alkaliphilus
CACGGAAGAGGTCACTGGTTCAATCCCAGTATCGCGCACTCCGGACGATTAGCTCAGCGGGAGAGCGCTTCCCTGACACGGAAGAGGTCACTGGTTCAATCCCAGTATCGTCCACCACCGGCCGGGGGCCGGGGAGCCACGGCTCCCCGGCCCCCGGCCGTTTCCCGTCCCGGAGTCGAGGGGCACACCCGGCCGGGGACCGCCCGGGAACGCCGTGTGGCCGGGCACCTCCCCGGTACCCGGCCACCGAGCCGCCCGTCGAACCCCCGTCCCCACGGGGTGATACGGCCGGGATCCCCGGTTCGGGCCGCTCAC
>NZ_VKHT01001792.1 GCF_014141535.1 Streptomyces alkaliphilus
GTCGTCTCGGTGTCTCCCCCACCGACGGCGGGGCGGCGGAGAGCGTCCCGGGTGCCGGCGGCGGACCCCATCCTGCCCCGGGCCCGCCCGGGCGGCACGGGCGGGCCCCGCAGACGCCGCCGGGCCCGGCGCCGTGTCGGGGACACGGCGCCGGGCCCGGCGGTTCCGGAGGAGCCGATCAGTCGACCGGGCCCTCCACGGCCTCCGAGGTGAGCAGACCGGCGTTGATCTCCCGCAGGGAGATCGACAGCGGCTTCTCGTGGACGTGGGTGTCGACCAGGGGGCCGACGTACTCCAGCAGGCCCTCGCCGAG
>NZ_VKHT01001793.1 GCF_014141535.1 Streptomyces alkaliphilus
CGATCCTCGAGGGCGCCGACAATCGCCGGACCGCCTGCCTCGGGCACATCGGAATGATCTCGAACACCGGCGTCATCAACGCCGTGCGCGAGGTCGTCTCCTGAGGTGACACACCCTCACCGGACCGGCCCGTTCCGAAGTCGAATCGACTTCGGAACGGGCCGGCCCATGCGTCGGACCGTTTTTCGGCGGCTGTGCTCCGGACGTGTCACGACCGTGTCGTGAACCCGGCCCCCGACCGGGAACCGATGGTGGTGACGCGCGTGGATGACTAGGGTCGCTCACCGATGGAGGACGAGGA
>NZ_VKHT01001794.1 GCF_014141535.1 Streptomyces alkaliphilus
GCCGACCTGGCCACCTGGATCCTGGTGACCGACACGGGCCACGACGAGGAGATCGACGACGAGTTGATAGAGACGATCATGAGCAGCCTGCGCCGCTGGGACGGCTGAGGGGTTCTCGACGTGACGCGGGCCGGACCGGGCCGAGGGCCCCGGTCCGGCCCGCGTCACGCGACGCCTCCGTGCGTGCCCGCGCCCGTCACCCCCGGAAGGAGCGCTTGATCTCCTCCCAGCGCGACGCCTGTTCGGGCGTGATGCGTCCGCGCAGTTCGGCGAGCTTGAGAAGGTTGGCCTCCGCGC
>NZ_VKHT01000181.1 GCF_014141535.1 Streptomyces alkaliphilus
GCGGGTGGGTGTGCGGGCCGACTCCGGTCGGCTCCGGGGTCGGTGGGTTCAGTGGTGCCGGTCGCCGGCGGCGCGGACCAGGCCGCGCCGGGCGCGGCCCAGCAGTTCCTCGCGCTCGTCCTCGGTCAGGCCACCCCAGACCCCGTAGGGCTCGCGGACGGTCAGCGCGTGGGCCGCGCACTCGGCGCGAACCGGGCAGCGCATGCAGACCTCCTTGGCGGAGGCCTCGCGGGCGGTGCGGGCGGCGCCCCGCTCCCCTTCCGGGTGGAAGAAGAGGGAGCTGTCCACACCGCGGCAGGCGGCCAGCAGCTGCCAGTCCCAGAGATCCGCGTTGGGGCCCGGAAGGCGGGAGAAGTCTGCCATGAGTATCCCCTCGAGTACGTGCAGTGTGCCGCTGTGGTGGTTCCGGTCGGTGGTCGGTCCGGTGCGGGCCGAGGCGGGGGCGGTAACGGGTCGGTGGGTTCGGTGATGCCGGTCCCGGACGCCTTCCGCGAGAAGGCGAATGTAAATATGACTACCAACTGAATATAGACATATAAGCATCAGCCAATGCAAGCATGTCCAAATGGTGCAAAAACGAATGTTCGGCGTGTCGACGCTGATCACCCTGTCGCGTCACCGTCGCGTCACGTAGGGTGTTGATCACGCGACGGGGACCCCGTTCGGGAAGCGGTGGTCGGGCGCTTCCGACATCGCGCCTGCCCGACCGGCCGAGCCCGACACCGTCGCGGCCCCAACCGTCCCAACCTTTCCGACTTCTTGACCCTTCGGACGCCCGGACCCCGCGCGGCACGGGTCGGGCTCCGGGTCGGCCGTCGACGCCGTCCCGGGTCGCGGCCCCGCCCGATGCCCGGAGTCGGGCGCCCCGGCCGGCCCCCATCCGGCCGATGAACACCCCGTGAGAGGCCCGTAACTCTTTCGGGTGACCGTCGTTGAGAGAGTGAGGCGGGTGGCACAGGCTTCGGGTTCGCGGACCCGACCCCATCCGCACGGTGAGACTGCACGACAGCCTGGAGGTTCCAAGGTGATGCGCATCAGCTGCGGAGGGCGGCCATGACTTCCGTCCTCGTCTGTGACGACTCCCCCCTGGCCAGAGAAGCGCTTCGCCGCGCGGTGGCCACAGTGCCCGGTGTGGAGCGGGTGACCACCGCGGCCAACGGCGAGGAGGTCCTCCGCCGGTGGAGCGCCGATCGCTCCGACCTCATCCTGATGGATGTCCGGATGCCGGGCCTGGGAGGTGTGGAGACCGTTCGCCGTCTGCTGTCCGCGGACCCCGGCGCGCGCATCATCATGCTGACCGTGGCCGAGGATCTGGACGGCGTGGCCCTCGCGGTCGCCGCCGGCGCCCGCGGCTACCTGCACAAGGACGCCTCCCGCGCCGAGCTGCGGGCCACGGTCACCCAGGCCCTGGCCGACCCCACCTGGCGGCTGGCCCCGCGCCGATTGCGCTCCTCCGACATGGGGGCCGCGCCCACCCTCACGGCCCGTGAGATCCAGGTGCTCGAGGGGATGAGCCACGGGCGCTCCAACGCCGAGATCGGTCGCGAACTGTTCCTCTCCGAGGACACCGTCAAGACCCACGCCCGGAGGCTGTTCAAGAAGCTGGGCGCCTCGGACCGGGCGCACGCCGTCGCGCTGGGTTTCCGGTGGGGCCTGGTGCGCTGAGGCGGCGTCCCGGGCGGGCGGTGGGTCCGGCGCCGGGCCCGCCCGGGGTCGAAACCTCCCGGCGTGCCGCATGCTGGAGGCATGACGCTTCCCGGTGACGAGACGGCCAGGCGTGAGGGGAGGGCCCGGGACATGACGGTCGATACCCGCGTGAAGCACACCATCCACCGATGCCCCGGGGCATCGGTGGGCGGTGTGGCGGACGCCCCCGAGAACGCCGGTGACGCCGGTGACCCGCCTCCCGGTGGGGGGCCTCCCCCCGAATTCGGCGAAGGCGCCGTCACCGCTCTCCCCGCTCTCCCCCCCGTCACCCGTTCGGGGGATGGGGGCGATGGTCGCGCCCCGGTGGAGACGGGGGACCGGAGCGATAACAACTCGGTGCACAACTCCGCTCGCGGCGACTCGAACACCGGAGCGGGGGTGCACCATGGGGGGATGCGCGAAGACGAGAGCTCGGCGATCGGCGCCCTCGTCCGGAGTGCGGCGCAGGGGGATCCCCGCGCCACCCACGACCTCCTGGCCCTGGTCCACCCCCTGGCGCTGCGCTACTGCCGCACCCGGCTGAGCCGGTTGCCCGGCGACGCCCGGCACCTGGTGGACGACCTCGCGCAGGAGGTCTGCCTGGCGGTGCTCTGTGCCCTGCCCCGCTACCGCGACACCGGCCGTCCCTTCGAGGCGTTCGTCGTGGCCATCGCCCAGCACAAGGTGGCGGATCTCCAGCGCGCCGCCCTGCGCCGACCCGGCAGCACCGCCGTCCCCTCCGACGAGATGCCCGAGCGGCCGGACGACTCGCTCGGCCCCGAGGAGCGGGCCCTGCTCAGCAGCGACGCCGAGTGGGCGAAGAACCTGTTGGACGAACTCCCCGACCACCTCCGCCGCCTGGTGGTGCTCCGGGTCGCGGTCGGCCTGACCGCCGAGGAGACCGGACGGCGGCTGGGCATGTCGCCGGGGGCCGTCCGGGTGGCCCAGCACCGCGCGCTCAGCCGGTTGCGGGCCCTCGCCGATCGATGAGCCCCGGCCCGCCCCTCCCGCCGCCGGGCGGGTGGGCCGGCCGCAGGCACTAGCATGGTGGTCCGGGTCGGGCAAGAGCTGTGGAAGGGTGTCATGACCAGTAACACCGACGGAGCAACCCGCGGGGTGCCGGAGGTTCCCGAGAAGTTCGCCCCCTTGGGGCTGACGTTCGACGACGTCCTGCTGCTGCCCGGCGCGGCCGACATGACGCCGGAGGACATCGACACCTCCTCCCGGCTCTCGCGCAACGTGCGCGTCAACATCCCCCTGCTCTCCGCCGCGATGGACCGGGTGACCGAGGCCCGGATGGCCATCGCCATGGCCCGTCAGGGCGGGGCGGGCGTGTTGCACCGCAACCTCTCCATCGAGGACCAGGCCGCCAAGGTCGACGAGGTCAAGCGCTCCGAGTCCGGCATGGTGACCGATCCGATCACCATCCGTCCGGACGCCACCCTGCGCGACGCCGACGAGATCTGCGGCCGCTACCGGATCAGCGGCGTCCCGGTCACCGACGCCGCCGGCAAGCTGCTGGGCATCGTCACCAACCGCGACATGGCCTTCGAGACCGACCAGAGCCGTCAGGTCCGCGAGGTCATGACGCCGATGCCGTTGGTCACCGGAAAGGTCGGCATCTCCGGCCCCGAGGCCATGGAACTGCTGCGCCGGCACAAGATCGAGAAGTTGCCCCTGGTGGACGCCGCCGGGATGCTGCGCGGTCTGATCACGGTCAAGGACTTCGTGAAGGCCGAGAAGTACCCGCGTGCCGCCAAGGACGCCGACGGTCGGCTGATCGTGGGCGCCGCGGTCGGCGTGGCCGGCGACGCCTACGAGCGCGCCGAGGCGCTGATCGAGGCGGGTGTGGACTTCATCGTCGTGGACACCGCCCACGGCCACTCCAAGCTCGTCCCGGACATGACCGCCAAGATCAAGTCCAACTACGCGGCCGTGGACGTCGTGGCGGGCAACGTCGCGACCCGGGACGGCGCGCAGGCACTGGTGGACGCCGGGGCCGACGCCGTCAAGGTGGGGGTGGGCCCCGGCTCCATCTGCACCACCCGGGTGGTGGCCGGCGTGGGCGTGCCGCAGATCACCGCCATCCACGACGCGGCGCTCGCGGCCCGTGCCGCCGGAGTGCCGGTGATCGGCGACGGCGGCCTGCAGTACAGCGGCGACATCGCCAAGGCGCTGGTGGCCGGCGCCGACACGGTGATGCTCGGCAGCCTGCTGGCGGGCTGCGAGGAGTCGCCGGGTGAGCTGCGCTTCATCAACGGCAAGCAGTTCAAGTCCTACCGGGGCATGGGGTCGCTGGGCGCCATGCGCAGCCGGGGGGAGACCCGGTCCTTCTCCAAGGACCGGTACTTCCAGGAGGGCGTCACCGACGACGAGAAGCTGGTGCCCGAGGGCGTCGAGGGCCAGGTGCCCTACCGGGGCCCGCTGGCCTCGGTGGTGCAGCAGTTGATCGGCGGCCTGAACCAGTCGATGTACTACCTCGGGTGCCGCACGGTGCCGGAGCTCAAGTCCGAGGGCCGGTTCGTGCGGATCACCGCGGCCGGGCTCAAGGAGAGCCACCCGCACGACATCCAGATGACCACCGAGGCACCGAACTACGTCAGCCGCTGAGCGGCCACGGGCCCGCGCGGCCGGCCGGCACCCGCCGGGCCGGCCGCGCGGGCCCCGTCGTGTCGCGGGACGCTCCCGACTGGACGGTGTTCCGGCGGGCGCGGCGTGCCGGGAGCGGGAGGGACGTGTCCCCCCGCCACCCGGCCGGGAATACTGGGTCCGCCCGGCGCGGACCGGGACGGCGGCGCGCACCCGCGCGCCGGGGCACAGCAGGAAGGGTTCGAGTACGTGACTGAGATCGAGATCGGTCGGGGCAAGCGCGGCCGGCGGGCGTTCGCCTTCGACGACATCGCCGTGGTGCCCAGCCGCCGCACCCGCGACCCCAAGGAGGTCTCGATCGCCTGGCAGATCGACGCCTACCGCTTCGAACTGCCCTTCCTGGCAGCGCCGATGGACTCCGTGGTCTCCCCGGCCACCGCCATCCGGATCGGGGAGATGGGCGGCCTGGGAGTCCTCAACCTCGAAGGGTTGTGGACCCGGCACGAGGACCCCGAGCCGCTGCTCGCCGAGATCACCGAACTGGACGGGGCCGAGGCCAACCGCCGGCTCCAGGAGATCTACGCCGCTCCCATCCGCGAGGACCTGATCGGCCGTCGCATCCGCGAGGTGCGTGACGCCGGTGTGGTCACCGCCGCCGCCCTCTCCCCGCAGAACACCGCGCAGTTCTCCAAGGCCGTGGTGGACGCGGGCGTGGACCTGTTCGTGATCCGGGGCACCACCGTCTCGGCCGAGCACGTCTCCTCGGCCGCCGAACCGCTCAACCTCAAGCAGTTCATCTACGAGCTGGACGTGCCGGTCATCGTGGGCGGTTGCGCCACCTACACCGCCGCCCTGCACCTGATGCGCACCGGCGCGGCCGGGGTGTTGGTGGGCTTCGGCGGCGGTGCCGCGCACACCACCCGCAACGTGCTGGGCATCCAGGTGCCGATGGCCACGGCGGTGGCGGACGTGGCCGCCGCCCGGCGGGACTACCTCGACGAGTCCGGCGGCCGGTACGTGCACGTGATCGCGGACGGCGGCGTCGGCTGGTCCGGTGACCTGCCCAAGGCCATCGCCTGCGGCGCCGACGCGGTGATGATGGGCTCCCCGCTGGCCCGGGCCACCGACGCGCCCGGTCGCGGCCACCACTGGGGCATGGAGGCGGCGCACGAGGAGCTGCCGCGCGGCAAGAAGGTGCACCTGGGCACGGTGGGCAGCACGGAGGAGATCCTGCTCGGCCCCTCCCGCGTCCCGGACGGTTCGATGAACTTCTTCGGCGCCCTGCGCCGGGCCATGGCCACGACCGGCTACTCCGAGCTGAAGGAGTTCCAGCGGGTCGAGGTGACGGTGTCGCCCGCGCGCTGACCCCGTCCCGTCGCGGGCCGGACCCGTCCGGCCCGCGCCACGGGGACGGCTCCGCCCCCGGCGTCCGCTCGGGCGCGGATCGCTCCGGACGGATCAGCCGGTGAACGGCGTGCCGGAACCCCGATGGATCACCCGCCGACAACTGCGACGGATCTTGTCGGCGCCCTGTCGGATCAACTCCCGGTGCCGGCGGGGGGCGGGGCCGAGCGGCCCCGATCGTCCGGTGCTCATGGTTCGCCTCCGTCGGGTCGTTTCCTCCGCGCCGTGGCACCGGGCCCCGGTGGGCGGGCGGGCGGTGCCGGTGGCTTCGGCACGGACGGGGCCGCACGCCGGGTCACCGGGGGTGACCGACGGAATCTCGTCACACGGTGTGATCGATCGCGTGCCCCTCGGGAAGTGTTCCACCCCTCGCGTCACACGGGATGACCCTCGGGTGACGACGGGCCGTGACGCGCCGGGCCGCCCCCGGGTCGCATCCCGGGTCTCTCCGAGGTGCGAGGCGCGCGTTTCGCCCCATCAAGTCCCGGCTTGTCCCCGTCCTCGCGTCACAGTCGGTGAGCCGCCCCGGCGGGGGTGACGCCCCGGGTGTCCAGCAGGAGAGGGGACTTGGCGGCCAGGCCCTGGAGGTCGTAGACGGCGTGGGCCTGGAGCAGCAGGGTCAGGTCGGCCGTCGCGGCGGCCTCGTGGGGGGAGTCGGCGCGCGGCACCCGTCGGCCGCCGGGGGTCCAGTGCGGCACGTGCGGGTCGTGGTAGCTCAGTCGGGCGCCGCCCTCCAGCAGGCGGTGGGCGATCTCGTCGGCGGGGGAGCCGGTGCGGTCGGCGGTGTCGGCCCGATGGGTGACGCCCAGCAGCAGGATCCGGGCGTCGCGCACCGACTTGCCGTGGTCGTTGAGCAGGGCGCCCACGCGTTCGGTGACGTAGGCCGGCATCCGCTCGTTGACCGAGCGCGCCGACTCCACCATGCGCGGGGGCCCGCCCGGACCCCGTCGCACACCCGGCAGGCGGCCGGGGTCGATGGCGGGCCAGGGGCCGCCGGGGCCGGGGC
>NZ_VKHT01001795.1 GCF_014141535.1 Streptomyces alkaliphilus
CCTCGGTCCCACTCGACGTGGGGCAGCACGGTGGGGTCGGTGCTCTGCATGGGGTCGGCCTTACTTCTCCCCGGTAACGGACGGAGCGCTTTCGCTCCCGCGGGGATGGTCCTGGCGCACTCCGGCCGTGACGACGACGGCCGGAGAGGGCCCCGCACCCGCGGGGCCCTCTCCGGCCACGGCCGTCCCGACCGAACGCGCCCATCCGACGCGCGCCGCCGGCGTGCTGCGCAGCGCGGTCGCGCGGTGGGCCCGGCGCATCATCGCGCGGACCACGAACGGATGGAAACGCCGTAC
>NZ_VKHT01001796.1 GCF_014141535.1 Streptomyces alkaliphilus
GTGATGATCGTCCGGGTGGTTTCCGGCGTGATGAGGGTGAGCGGCGTTCGTTCTCCGGTGATCGTGACCGTGACCGGGGTGGGCGACCTCCCTACCGTGAGAACCGTCCCCACGGGCGTGACGAGCGTCGTGATGATCGTCCGGGTGGGTTCCGTCGTGACGAGCGTCGTGATGATCGTCCGGGTGGTTTCCGGCGTGATGAGGGTGAGCGGCGTTCGTTCTCCGGTGATCGTGACCGTGACCGGGGTGGGCGACCTCCCTACCGTGAGAACCGTCCCCACGGGCGTGACGAGC
>NZ_VKHT01001797.1 GCF_014141535.1 Streptomyces alkaliphilus
CCTCGTGGAGCGGTCCGGGGTTGCCATGGTCGTTTTCCGCCTCTCGGATCGCCTGTGTGACCGTCCGTTCACGGGTACCCCCGCATCACGAACGAAACATCGGCCCCCGGGGACGGTTTCGGCCCGGACGTGCCCGGGCCCGCCGGTCCCCGCACGGGGAACGGCGGGCCCGGGAGGGGGCGCCGGTCAGACCCTGGCGGGTTCCCCGGTCGACTCCTCCGGCTCGGCCGGCTCGGTGGAGCCGGGGGCCGACTCCCCTCCGGCGGCCCCGGGCGCCGGCGCGGGGCGGTTCA
>NZ_VKHT01001798.1 GCF_014141535.1 Streptomyces alkaliphilus
CATCGCCGACAAGCCGGAGAAGAACGCCGGTGCCGACGCCGCTGCCGCCGCCGGTGGCATGGGTGGCGGCATGGACTTCTGATCCCCCGGGATCGGAGGACCGAGCCGCGGCACCACGCACGGCGAGACGCCCGAGGGCGGCATCCCCACCCGGGGATGCCGCCCTCGGCGAGTTCCGGCGGACGGAGGGGTTTCGTTCACCACCCGATCGACGTCGGGGTACCGCGGCCGGTGGGGAACGGTCATCGCGCGGTCCCGGACCGCCTCGGGACCCTCCGGCACGGCCTCGGCTT
>NZ_VKHT01001799.1 GCF_014141535.1 Streptomyces alkaliphilus
TCTACACGGTCTGGCAGGCCTCCCACATGGACCAGACGTACTATTTCTGCAGTGACGTGAACTTCCGCTGATCCGGCGGGGTTCGCACCCACCCCTCACGCACCGACGCACCACGCCCCGGCCCCGGTGGACGCCCACACGTCCACCGGGGCCGGGGTCCGTCACGGCCCCGGAAGGGCTCAGGCGAGGGATCGGCCGCTGTCGTCCCGGGCCGTGGTCAGCGCCCAGATGACGAAGCCGTAGAACGCGATCGCCACCACCGACCACAGCGGGTAGTACGGCAGGGACAGG
>NZ_VKHT01001800.1 GCF_014141535.1 Streptomyces alkaliphilus
ACAGGAAGAACGGCGCGACGAAGCCGTAGGGGCTGAACTTGGTGTCCAGCCGATAGCGCAGCGACCGGCGGCGGAGCTTCTTCTCCTCCGCCGTCAGCGGGGGTTCACCGCCGCGCTGCGGGCGCGGGGCCGCGCCCCCCTTCGCGGGGGGCGCGGCACGGTGCTGTTCCGTTGTCATGGATGACTTTCCGGCTCGGGATCAGTCCGCGATGGCGTTCTCGATGGACCGGACGGTGGACGCCCAGGCCTCATCGGGGTCGGTGCCCTGCTCCACC
>NZ_VKHT01001801.1 GCF_014141535.1 Streptomyces alkaliphilus
TCTCGGTTGGCTTCGCAACCCCGAGCTACCAGGAGGCCCTGCCTTCATGCCCGCAGCCAGCCACGGTCACCCGAACGAGACTCCCGTTCGACGCCCACCCCTCACGATCGGAACGACAACAGCTCCTTACCGTCCCTCTGCGGGACTGTAAATCGTTCGGTGTAACTCCCGATCAAGGAAGATGCACTGATGACGAGTGAGAACGTGACCGAGGTCGAGGCCGTCGAGCCGTCTGGGCCGGAGCTGGCGGGGGCGGTGGATGACCGGC
>NZ_VKHT01000182.1 GCF_014141535.1 Streptomyces alkaliphilus
TCCCCGGGGTGCGCCGACGGGGGTGAAGGGGTCCGGACGCCACGCCCCGGCCGGGGGCGCCCGGCGCCGCCGCCGGAACCGCCACCGGCAACCGAGTTTGAGCAGCGCGGGGAATCCGCTAGAGTTCAAGGCGTCACCGGGAGGCACGGGCCGACCGGGAGGCACTGCGGACGTAGCTCAGTTGGTAGAGCACCACCTTGCCAAGGTGGATGTCGCGAGTTCGAGTCTCGTCGTCCGCTCCGAGGGGTCCCGCGACCCCCCGCCGGTGGAGTGGCCGAGAGGCGAGGCAACGGCCTGCAAAGCCGTCTACACGGGTTCAAATCCCGTCTCCACCTCGGACGATTAGCTCAGCGGGAGAGCGCTTCCCTGACACGGAAGAGGTCACTGGTTCAATCCCAGTATCGTCCACCACCGGCTCCGGTCACCCCGGAGCCGCCCGCGCGATTAGCTCAGCGGGAGAGCGCTTCCCTGACACGGAAGAGGTCACTGGTTCAATCCCAGTATCGCGCACTCCGGACGATTAGCTCAGCGGGAGAGCGCTTCCCTGACACGGAAGAGGTCACTGGTTCAATCCCAGTATCGTCCACCACCGGCCGGGGACCGCCCGGGAACGCCGTGTGGCCGGGCACCTCCCCGGTACCCGGCCACCGAGCCGCCCGTCGAACCCCCGTCCCCACGGGGTGATACGGCCGGGATCCCCGGTTCGGGCCGCTCACCCGAACCCGGGGCGCCGCTCAACGCCCCGTCCCGACCACGGACGACATCCGCTCGCCGTCCCGACCGGTGCGGTGTGGGGCACCGCGGACGACGCGTTCGCGGCGACGGACGGTGACCTCGGGGGACGAGTGCTTCGCCCGCCGCCTGCGACAACGATAGGCCGCCTCTCCCTTCCCGCACGTCAGCCCCGGGAACGGATCACACGCCTCCCCCGGGAGGACCGCGCCCGATCGCGGCTACTCCCCCGGGTGGAGACCGGTGGGTCGGGAAGTCCCTCCCGGAGTGGGGAAGTCCCCCGAACCGTCTCGGGGTTCCGCCGAGCGGCCCGGGATCGTCTGCGCGGCGGAGCCCCAACCGACCGACCCGATCCGTAAGCTGTGCTGCGTCAGATCGGAGCGGCGACGGGGATGGGACATGGCGATGATGCGGCTCCGGCGCGAGGACCCGCGAGTCGTCGGGGCGTTCCGGCTGCACCGGCGGCTCGGCGCCGGCGGCATGGGGGTGGTCTACCTCGGCTCGGACCGGCGCGGCCAGCGTGTGGCGCTGAAGGTGATCCGTCCCGATCTGGCCGAGGACCGTGAATTCCGCTCCCGTTTCGCCCGGGAGGTCTCGGCCGCCCGACGGATCCGCGGCGGGTGTACGGCTCGTCTGGTGGCGGCGGACCTGGAGGCCGAACGCCCCTGGTTCGCCACCCAGTACGTACCGGGTCCCTCGCTGCACGACCGGGTGCTCGCCGACGGACCGATGCCGGCCGCGGAGATCGCGGCGGTGGGGGCCGCGCTGGCCGAGGGACTGGTGGCCGTCCACGAGGCGGGGGTGGTCCACCGTGACATCAAGCCCTCCAACATCCTGCTCTCCCCCAAGGGTCCCCGGATCATCGACTTCGGCATCGCGTGGTCGACCGGTGCCAGCACCCTGACCCGGGTGGGGACCGCGGTGGGCTCACCGGGCTTCCTCGCCCCGGAGCAGGTGCGCGGAGCCGCCGTCTCCGCCGCCACGGACGTCTTCTCACTGGGTGCCACCCTCGCCTGGGCCGCGCTCGGCGACTCCGCCTTCGGCCACGGGAGTTCGGAGGTGATGCTCTACCGGGTGGTGCACGAGGAACCACAACTGCGGGGGGTGCCGCCGGCTCTGGAACCCCTGGTCCGCGCCTGCCTGGCCAAACATCCCGAGGAGCGTCCGACCACGCTGCAACTGTCGCTGCGCCTCAAGGAGATCGCCGTGCGGGAGGCGCGGGGCACCGCCCCGCCCGGGCGGCCGGGTCGACCGGGCGGCGCCGGTGCCTCCACCGGGCGGGAGGCCCTCGCGGCCCCACCGTCGGAGGGACGGACGACGCGGGGCGAAAGACGAAGGGTGCCCGCCGGGGAACGCGCCGCCGGCCGGGAGGCAGGTCTCCCCCGCTCCCCGGGGAACGGTCGCCCCCGAAACGGTGGGAGCACCGGCGCCGCCCGGTCGACCCGGCCGCCCGGCTCGGTGCCGGGCCCCCGGCCCTCCGGGTCCCCGCCCCGGGGCGTCGACGGCCGCCTGCTGCGCCAACGCCTGGTGGTCTTCGTCGTGGTGACCTTCCTGGTGGCCGTCGCCATCACGGTGGCCCGGGGCTGACACCGCCGACCGACGCGAATCCCCCGGACCGACTCGGCCCGGGGGCTACCGGCGGCGGGTGACGTGGAAGGCGACCGCCGAGGCCGCGGCGACGTTGAGGGAGTCCACGCCTGCCGCCATCGGGATCCGCACCCTCAGGTCACAGGCGCGCAGGGCTCGTTCCGAGAGGCCGTGTCCCTCCGTGCCGAAGACCAGGGCGAGACGTTCATCGTTCCGGTCCGCGAGTTCGTCCACGGTGATCGAGTCCTCGGCGAGGCAGAGGGCCGCGGAGGTGAAACCCGCTCCCCGCAGGAGTTCCGCCGTCCGTTTCCAGGGCCCCGGGCGAGCCCAGGGCACCTTGAAGACGGTGCCCATGGAGACCTTGACCGCCCGTCGGTAGAGCGGGTCGGCGCAGCCCGGGGTCAACAGCACCGCGTCCACGCCCAGAGCGGCGGCGTTGCGGAAGGCCGCGCCGAGGTTGGTGTGGTCCACCATGTCCTCGAAGACCGCCACCCGACGGGCGGTGGCGAGCAGGGCGGCGGGGTCGGGCAGCGGCAGCCGGGCCATCGCCGCCAACGCCCCGCGGTGCACGTGGTAACCGGTGAGCCGTTCCGCCGTCTCCTCGGTGACCAGCCAGGCGGGGGCACCGGCCGCGGCCGCGGCGGCGACGAGGTCGGCCATGGGCTCGACCCACCGGGGGGTGAGCAGCAGGGATCGCATCGGATACCCCGCATCCAGCGCGCGGCGGATGACCTTCTCCCCCTCCGCCATGAACAGACCGAGTTCCGGCTCCAGCCGGCGGCGCAGCGCCACGTCGGTGAGGGTGGTGTAGTCGGCGAGCCGGGGATCCGCCGGATCCGCGACCGGCACGGGCCCCGGCGGGACCCCGGGCTTCCGGCCGGCGGACGCGGCGTCCGCCGACGGGGCCCCGCCCGTCACCGGTCCCCGTCCACCGGGTTCACCCTCACCACGTCCCCGATGACGATGACGGCGGGCGGACGGATCCCCTCCTCCGTCAGCCGAGCGGCCACGGTGGCCAGGGTGGCGTCCACCCGACGCTGGGCGGTGGTGGTGCCCTCCTGCACGGCGGCCACCGGCGTGTCGGCGTTCCGGCCGTGCCGGATCAGCTCGGCGGCGATCGCGCCGATCCGCTCCACCGCCATCAGGAGCACGAGTGTGCCGCGCAGCCGGGCGACGGCCGCCCAGTCGACCAGGGAGCGGGCATCGTCCGGGGCCACGTGGCCGCTGAGCACGGTGAACTCGTGGGCCACCCCCCGGTGGGTGACGGGGATGCCGACCGCGGCCGGCACGCTGATGGAGCTGGAGATGCCGGGGACCACCGTGACCGGGATGCCGGCCTCCGCCAGGGCCCGGGCCTCCTCCATGCCGCGTCCGAAGACATAGGGGTCACCGCCCTTGAGACGGACCACCGCCTTCCCGGCCTTCGCGTGCTCGATCAGCGCCTCGTTGATCGCCTCCTGCGCCATGGCGCGGCCGTAGGGAATCTTGGCGGCGTCGATCACCTCGACGTGCGGCGGGAGTTCGTCCAACAGGTCCCGGGGGCCGAGCCGGTCGGCGATCACCACGTCGGCCTGCGTCAGGAGCCTTCGACCGCGCACCGTGATGAGGTCGGGGTCGCCGGGACCACCGCCGACCAACGCCACCCCGGCGGTACGGCCCCGATGGGCGGGAGCGGTCAACGAGCCGTCACGCATGCGCTCCACCACCGCGTCCCGGATGGCGGCCGAACGGCGGGGGTCGGTGCCGGTGAGCACAGCGATGGTGACCCCGTCCTCCCGGGCGGTGGCCGGGGTCCAGGCGGTGGCGGCTGCGGCGTCGTCGCTGCGCACGCACCACACCCGGCGTTCCTCCGCCTCCGCCGACGCCGCCTCGTTGACCGCCGCGTCGTCGGTGGCCACCAGCGCGTACCAGGCGCCCTCCAGGTCACCCGGGCGGTAACCGCGCCGTTCCCAGCTCAGCTCCCCCGCCTCCGCCATGGCCTGCACGGCCGGCGTGGTGGCGGGCGAGACCAGGAGGATGTCGGCACCGGCGGCCAACAGGGCGGGGAGGCGGCGCTGCACGACGGTTCCGCCGCCGAGCACGAGGACGCGGCGGCCCGCCAGGCGCAGGCCGACGGGGTATGCGGGGATCTCGGGCATGGGTGGTCTGCGACTCCTCGACCGGGGGCTGCGGGAGGGGGACGCCGGGCCCGCCACTGCTCCGGGGCGGGCCGCCGAGGCATTCCCCCGGGAGGTCACCCTACGGGGCGGAGGGCCCGGACGCCCCGGGGGTCCCGGGGATCGGACCGGGGCATCCGGCTCGTCCGACCTCACCGAACGCGCCCCGGGGCGGTGAGTCGCCCCGGGGTGGCGGCGCCGGTCTCCTCCTGTCCCGTGCCGGCCGGCGATCAGTTCTTGTCGGTGATTCCGGCGGCGTCGAAGGTGGCGACCTCCCGCAGGGCCCGGGCCGCGGATTGAACGACCGGGAGGGCCAGCAGGGCTCCGGTCCCCTCACCCAGTCGCAGGTCGAGGTCGACCAGCGGACGCAGCCCCAGCGCCGCGAGCGCGGCCATGTGACCGGGCTCCGCGCTGCGGTGCCCGGCGACGCACACCGACACCGCCTCCGGGGCGATGGCCCGGGCGATCAGGGCGGCGGCCCCGGCGCTGACGCCGTCGAGTATCACCGGCACCCGCAGGGACGCGCCGCCCAGGATGAATCCGGCCAGGGCGGCGTGCTCCAGACCACCGACCGCCGCCACCACACCGAGCGGGTCGGTGGGATCCGGCCGGTGGAACTCCAGGGCGCGACGCACCACGTCCACCTTGTGGGCGTGACCGGCGTCATCGACGCCGGTGCCCCGACCGGTGACCTCGGCCGGGTCGGCTCCGGTCCACACGGCGGTGAGAGCCGCCGCGACGGTGGTGTTGGCGATGCCCATCTCACCGGTGAGCAGGGCCCGGTTGCCCGCGGAGACCAGGTCCCGGGCGGTCTCGATGCCGACTTCCAGGGCCCGGACCGCCTCCTCGCGGGTCATGGCGGGGCCGACGGTGAAGTCGTCGGTCCCGGGACGGACCTTGCGCGGGAGCAGGCCGTCGCCGGGCGGCAGGTCGGCGGCCACACCCACGTCCACCACGCAGACCTCGGCCCCCACCTGGGTGGCGAAGGCGTTGCACACCGCGCCTCCGGCCAGGAAGTTCTGCACCATCTGCGCGGTGACCTCGCGCGGCCACGGCGAGACCCCCCGGGCGTGCACGCCGTGGTCACCGGCGAAGATCGCCACCGCGGCGGGCTCGGGAACCGGCGGTGGGCAGGTGCGGGAGAGGCCGCAGAGCTGGGCGGCGAGGATCTCCAGCGCGCCGAGGGCCCCGGCGGGCTTGGTCATCCGCTTCTGTCGCTCCCAGGCCTCGCCCAGGGCTCGCGCGTCCAGGGGGCGGATCTCGGCCAGGGTCTCGGCCAGCAGGTCGTGCGGTTCGGCGCCGGGCAGGGCCCGACGGCCGTAGGACTCCTCGTGCACCACCCAGGAGAGCGGACGCCGCTTGGACCAACCGGCGCGGGCGAGTTCCGGTTCCTCGGGGAACTCGTCCACGTAGCCCACGCACAGGTAGGCGACCACCTCGAGGTGGTCGGGCAGGTCGAGGGAGCACACCAGCTCCCGCTCGTCGAAGAAACTCACCCAGCCGACGCCCAGCCCCTCGGCACGGGCCGCCAGCCAGAGGTTCTCCACCGCCAGGGCGGAGGAATAGGGGGCCATCTGCGGCTGGGTGTGCCGACCGAGCGTGTGCCGGCCACCGCGGGTGGGGTCGGCGGTGACCACGATGTTGACGGGGGTGTCGAGGATGGCCTCGATCTTCAACTCGCGGAACTGCTTGGCACGGGCGCGGGGCAGTGACTGCGCGTACACCTCCCGCTGCCGCTGGGCCAGTTCGTGCACCCGGGTCCGGGTCTCCTCGGAACGGATGATGACGAAGTCCCAGGGCTGGGAGTGCCCCACGCTGGGCGCGGTGTGCGCGGCCTCCAGGACCCGCAACAGCACCTCGTGCGGGATGGGGTCGGGCCGGAAGCCGTTGCGGATGTCCCGACGGTCACGCATCAGGCGGTGGACCGCCTCGCGCTCGGCCTCGTCGTAGCCGGGCGCGGCGGGACCGCGCGGGGCCGGCTCCTCCGCCGCGGGGGCCCCGGCCCCCTCGTCGACGGCCCCCGGCCCACCGGCCTCGGTCGCTTCGGCCGCCTCATCGGCCCGGGGCGCGTCATCGGCGGCCGGTTCGTCCGCCGCAACGGGTTCGTCCGCCGCAACGGACTCGTCCGCCTCGACCTGCACGGCCGGGTCCGGGGCGACGGCCTCCGCCGCGGCCCCGGACCCGGCCGTGCAGGTCGAGGCGGACGAG
>NZ_VKHT01000183.1 GCF_014141535.1 Streptomyces alkaliphilus
GGGATGCTTCCGTCCGCCGTCGGTGCCCGACGGCGTCTCGCGGTTGCGCCTGACCGCTCGCGCCGACCTCACCGACGCCGAGCTCGACCGCGCGGTGGAGGTGATCCTCTCCACCGCGCCGGGGCGGTGAGGGACCGGGAACGATCCGCCGCGGTCGTGATCGGCCCCTCCCGAAGGTGGAGACCCGGAGGCGGGTGACCCCCCGGGCGCGGCCCCCGGTCACCCGGTCACCCGGTCGGGAGGTGCGGGAAGGTCGCGGGCCGACCCCCGTGGGTCGACGCGTACAGTTCCTCCGGCCCGTCCGGTCCCTCCGGCTCCGCGTCCGGCACGCGCACCAGGCCCGCGCGCAGCGCCACCCGGCGCGAGGCCGCGTTGGCGGGGCGGATCCGGGCCACGATCGGCAGGCGCGGCATCCGTTCGGCTCCCCATTCCACCGAGGCCACGGCCGCTTCCGAGGCCAGTCCGTGCCCCCAGTGGGCCGGGAAGAGGCGGTAGAAGAGGTTCAGTACGGGGGTGCCGGCGACCCGGCTCGGCTTCAGCCCGCAGAAACCGATCACGGCGGGGTCGTGGAGGAGCCGGACGGCTCGGTAACCGTGTCCGAAGACCCGCCAACAGCGGTCCCACTCGATGTACCGGGAGATCGCCGCGTCCCGGTCCGCGAGCGCGTCCGACGGGTTGTGCGCGCAGGCCAGGGGGTCGCGGTGGAGGTCGAGCAGGGCGGGGATGTCCCCGATCACGGGTCGGCGCAGCACCAGGCGTTCGGTGAGGATCCGTCCGGTGTCCGGGGCCATGCCGTCTCTTCCCGTCGGGGTCCGACCGGCACCCCGGCGCGCCGGTGAAGGGTTGTCAGTCCCCGCGCGGCGCGGTGACGGACCGCTCACGGCCGGGATCGACCGCCCGCTTGCGTCGGGCGTCGCGTGCGGACATCCCCAGCCGGGTCAGGGCGGCCAGCAGCACACCGATGTCGTCCAGGTAGATCGGGTCGGGAAGCAGGTCCACCGGCCAGATCGTGTAGGCGATGGCGCCCCAGAAGGCGAACCTGTCGCCGCTGTTGAGGCCGACCGCCCGCAGGGTGCGGTAGCTGCGGACCAGTTTGGTGACCAGGACGACCGCCACCGCCGCGGTGGCGACGGCGATCACGCCCAGGACCACGAGCAGGGTCACCAGCCAGTTCTCCACGGGCCACCTCCCTCCGGTTCACCCCCGTGCCGGCGGCCCCGGTCGGGGCGCCGTCCACCGCGCCATGGTACCGGCGGGCCGATGGTTCGCGGGCGGTGCCGGACGGTGGGCGGCGCGGGCCGGGTACGGGTGCGCCCCGGTCGATCGGGCGGGATCGACCGGGGCGCGCCGGGGACCGGGGAGGCCCCGGCGGATGCTCAGAGACGCTCGACGACGTGGTCCACGCAGCGGGTCAGCGCCTCGACGTCGTCCGGCTCCACGGCGGGGAACATCGCGACCCGCAGCTGGTTGCGGCCCAGCTTGCGGTACGGCTCGGTGTCCACGATGCCGTTGGCGCGCAGCGCCTTGGTGACGGCGGTCGCGTCGATGGAGTCGTCGAGGTCGATGGTGCCGACGACCTGCGAGCGGTGCGCGGGGTCGGTGACGTACGGGGTGGTGTACGAGGTCTTCTCCGCCCAGCCGTACAGCCGGCCCGAGGAGTCGGCGGTGCGCTCGACGGCCCATGCCAGGCCGCCCCGCCCGTTGATCCAGTCGATCTGCTCGGCGAGCAGGAAGAGGGTGGCCAGCGCCGGGGTGTTGTAGGTCTGGTTCTTGCGGGAGTTGTCGATCGCGGTCGGCAGCGAGAAGAACTCGGGCACGTGACGGCCCGAACCGTGCACGGCGGCGGCCTGCTCCAGGGCGGCGGGGGAGAAGAGCGCGATCCACAGGCCGCCGTCGGCGGCGAAGGACTTCTGCGGCGCGAAGTAGTAGACGTCGCTCTCCGCGATGTCGACGGGCAGGCCGCCGGCACCGGAGGTGGCGTCGACCAGGACCAGCGCGTCGTCGTCCGCCCCCGCCGGGCGGCGGATCGGGGCGGCGACACCGGTGGAGGTCTCGTTGTGGGTGAGGGCGTAGACGTCCGTACCCGCCTCGGCACGGGTCTCCGGCAGGGAGCCCGGCTCGGCGGTGATGACGGTGGGCTCGGCGAGCCAGGGGGCGAGCTTCGCGGCCTTGGCGAACTTCGAGGAGAACTCCCCGAAGGACAGGTGCTGCGACTTCTCGCGGATCAGACCGTGGGTGGCGATGTCCCAGAAGGCGGTGGTGCCGCCGTTGCCGAGGATCACCTCGTATCCCTCGGGGAGGGAGAACAGCTCGGTGAGCCCCTCCCGGACCCGACCGACGAGGTTCTTCACCGGAGCCTGCCGGTGGGAGGTGCCCATCAGGGAGGCCCCTTCGGCGGCGAGGGCGGTCAGCGCCTCGGGCCGCACCTTGGAGGGGCCCGAGCCGAACCGGCCGTCGGCGGGCTTGATGTCTGCGGGAATCTCGATCTCAGCCACGATTCGGGAGCGTAGTGGGTGCGCGCCCCTCGGTCATCCACCGGTCCGTCCGGTGAGACGTGTCGCCCGAACGGCGGGACGGGCGACACCAGCCCGTTCCCCCTATCGCGTTTCGCCTCTCCCGTCCGGGGACGCGAGCCACTCCTCGAAGGTGGTCGGTGCGATGTGGGCCCCTTCCCGGGGAAGCAGCACGTCGCCGGCCATATCGGGGCCGAAGACGCCTCCCCACGCGGGTACCGTCCTCACCGATCGGCCCCGCGCGGCGTGGGTGCGGCGGGCCATGTCCACGAGGTCCTGCGGTTCGGGACCGGCGACCTCGGGGTGCCGCCCCCGGGGCCCGCCCGTCGCGACCCCGGCGAGGATGCCCGCCACGTCGGCGGGCGCGACCGGCCGCACGAGCAGGGGCGCGATCGAGGCGACGCCGTCCCGTTCGGTCCAATCGGCGACCATCGCCGCGAAGTCGTGGAACCGGGTGGCGGGAACGATGGTCCACGGCACCGGACCGGTGGCCACGAGTCGTTCCTGTTCCCGTTTTCCGGCGTAGTGGGCGTTGCCCTACACCCGGTCGAGACCGGCGATGGAGAGCAGCACGTGGTGGCGGACCCCGGCCCTCTCCCCGGTGGCGAGCAGGGTGCGCGTCGCGAGGCCGAAGCGCTCCACCGTCGCCGCCCGGTCGGCCGGCGGGTGGTTGGTGACGTCGATGACGGCCCCGACCCCGGCGAGGGCCGAGTCGAGTCCGGTGCCGGTGGTCACGTCCACGCCGAGTGAGCGGCTGACGCGCACGACCTCGTGGCCGCCCCGTTCGAGGGCGGCGACGGTGAGGGAGCCGATCCTTCCGGTCGCCCCGACGACGGCGACGCGGGAGGCGGGGCGCGGGTCCGTTCGCCCGGCGAGGACGCGTTGGGCGGCACCGGTCCGCGTGGTGGATGGCCTGCTCGACATGTGGGCCCCTTCCCGTTCTCTCCCGGCGTCGCCGAACGGCCGCACTCTATTCAGGAATAAATAGATCCGCAATATCCGAGATATGATCGGGGCATGAAACTGCCCGTGAGCACCGAGTGGTTGTTGCACTGCGCCACGTCGCTGGCACAACTGGAACCGGGCACCACCGCCTCGGCGGCGCAACTGGCGCAGTACTACGACCTGCCCCCGAGCTCCCTCGCCAAGCAGTTGCAGGCGTTGGTCAGGGGAGGTGTGTTGTCCGCGAGCACGGGGCCCGGCGGCGGCTTCCGGCTCGCCCGGCCCGCCCCGGAGATCACCCTCCTGATGATCGTCGAGGCCGTGGACGGCTTCTCCCCGCCCTACGAGTGCCGCGAGATCCGGCAACGGGGGCGGGGCGCCCTGCCCGCCGAGGAGTGCCGTGCCCCGTGCGTGCTCGCCCGGCGGATGGCACTGGCGCACGAGGCCTGGCGGAGCAGCCTGGCCGAAACCTCACTCGCCGACATCGTCGCCGAGTTGCCGCCGGGGGCACCCTCCCGCACCCGCCGGCGCCTGACGGGCGCGCCGTGACGCCTCTCGGTCCCGGTGCCCCGGTTCCCTCCGGGCGGGAGGGGGTCGGGGCACCGGAACCGGCGGTCGGGTCGGCGCGCCCTCGGCGGCGACCTCCGGGGATCAGCGGTCGGCCGCGTCGATGAGGATCGGCAGGGCCGCCAGGTCGTTCTGGGTCATCACCGGCATGTTGCGGATCTCCTCGTTCGGCACCGCGAGCGCCATGCGGGGGAACCGTTCGAAGAGCGCGGGCAGGGCGATGGCGGCCTCCAGACGGGAGAGCGCGGCGCCCGGGCAGATGTGCGGCCCGTGCCCGAAGGCCATGTGCCGGATCGGCAGGGTTCGGGTGATGTCGAAGCGGTCGGCGTCCTCGCCGTGTTGCGCGGGGTCGCGGCCGATGGCCGCGTAGGACATCACCACGCCCTCCCCCTCGGGGATGACGGTCCCGGCGACCTCGATGTCCTCGGTGGCGAAACGCATCAGGAGGTGGGTCGAGGGGGAGGCCCAGCGCAGGGTCTCCTCGATCACGGCCTCCCAGCCGACCTCCCCGGACAACACGAGCGCCAACTGGTCGGGGTTGTCCAGCAGCGCGCGGACGGCGTGCAGGATCAGGCTGATGGTGGTCTCGTGGCCGGCGGCCACCATCGCCTTGAGGTTGCCGATGACCTCCTCGTCGGTCAGCGGCTCCCCGCCCTCGTCGGCGAGGATCAACGCCGAGGTCAGGTCGTCGCCCGGCGCGGCCTTCTTCTCGGCCACCACCCGGGTGTAGAAGACGTCCATCTCCTCGATGACCGCCAGCCGCTCCTCCTGCGGGGTGAGCATGGAGAAGAACGCGTCGTACAGCTCGTGCAGCCGCGGGTGGTCCTTCGCGTCCACGCCCATCAGCTCGCTGACGACCTTCATCGGCAGCGGCAGCGCGAACGTCTCCTTGAGCTCCACCGGCGAGCCGTCGGCACCGAGTTCGGCGACGCGGTCCAGCAGGTCGGCGGTGATCCGCTCGATGGCCGGGCGCATCCCCTCCACCCGCCGGGGGGTGACGGCCTGGGCGGTCATGGCCCGCAACCGACGGTGTTCCGCGCCGTCCACGGTGAACATCGACCGACCGGCGTCGATCATGCCGATCAGCGGCCACTCCCTGGTGATCCGTCTGTCCCGCCAGGCGTTCCACCGATTGATGTCCTTGACCAACCGGGGGTCGGTGAGCAGTTGCCGGGCCTCGGCGTGGTCGGTGACGGAGAAGGCCACCGCGCCCAGCAGGTCGATCCGGGTGATCGGGCCGGATTCGCGCAGGCGGGCGATCTCCCCCTCCCGGTCACGGACCAGGGGGTCCAGCACGATCGGTTCGGCCCCGGTGGAGCCGGAGGAGAGGGAGTCGGTGGCGCGGCCGGTGACGGGACAGCTCATCTGGTGCCTCTCATCTCGTGCCACCCAGGGGATGGGTGGGTGCGAAGCGGACCGGCAGCGTGCTCATGCCGCGCAGGAACGCGGAGGGCCGCCGGGCGAGTGTCTGTTGCGGTACGGCCAGGTCGATGTCGGGCAGGCGGTCGAGGAGCACCTCGATGCCGGTTCGGGCGATGACCTCGGCGATCTCCCGGGCCGGGAAGGGGCACTGGAACTCGCCGTGGCTGAAGGAGAAATGGGCGCTGTTCCCCGCGTGGAAGCCGTCGTTCCCGGAGAAGTCGTGCACGTCCGGGTCGGAGTTGGCGCCCTGGAGGCCCAGCAGGAGCAGGTCGCCGGCGGTGATGTGCCGGCCGGCGATCCGGGTGTCACGGGCGGCCCACCGCCCGGCGAGGATCTGGGTGGGGGTGTCCTCCCAGAGGACCTCGTTCATGGCCTCGCCGATGCTGCGTCGACCCCCGCCGATGGAGGCGGCGAAGCGGTCGTCGGTGAGCATCAGGCGCACCGAGTTGCCCAGCCAGTCGGCGGACGGCAGGTGGCCTGCGGCGGTGATGGCCATGAGGTCGAGCGCGCACTCCTCGTCGTTCAGGCCCACGGGGTGGGCCAGGAGACGGGAGGCGACATCGGAACCGGGCAGCTGACGTTTGGTCGCCACCAGACGGTGCATGGCGGCTCCGAACCGCTGGTGCGCCTCGATCGCGCCCTCCCCGCCGTCGGCGAGGTCGTTCATGGCGCGGGCGAGCCCGGGGCCCTCGGCGTCGGGGAAACCGGTGATCCGGGCCAGAACCAGCACCGGCAGCAGCATGGAGTAGTCACCGACCAGCTCGGCCTCGCCCCGGGAGCAGAAGGAGTCGATCAGTCGGTCGGCCAACTCCTCTGTGTGTCCGCGAAGTTCGTGCGGATTCACGGCCTCCAGCGCGGACTCCACGGCGGCCAGGTGACGACGGTGCTCCTCTCCGACGGTGTAGTACACCGAGGGCAGGCGCACGCCGATCATCGGGCGCAGCGGCCAGTCCATCGGGATGTTCTCCCACTGGTTCCACAGCGTCGAGTCCCGGGGGAACAACTCGGGATCGCCGGTGATGCGGTGCATCTCGCGGTAGCCCACGACCAGCCAGGCGGGAATGTCTCCGGGCAGGAGGACGGGCACCACCGGACCGTGCTCGGAGCGCATCTCCCGGTAGAGCCGGGCGGGATCGGTGTGGAAGCGGGGACCGCTCAACGGCACCGGACCCCCGGGGGCACCGGGGGTCCCGTGCGCGGGGCATCCGACGGG